>NZ_JAJDJW010000001.1:0-284917 GCF_020567645.1 Enterococcus sp. CWB-B31 | reverse complement strand
GTAAACCTCTCAAAACTGAACAAAGTAATGCAAACCTGTGTAAGTCTCCGTAATATTCCTTAGAAAGGAGGTGATCCAGCCGCACCTTCCGATACGGCTACCTTGTTACGACTTCACCCCAATCATCTATCCCACCTTAGGCGGCTGGCTCCATAAAGGTTACCTCACCGACTTCGGGTGTTACAAACTCTCGTGGTGTGACGGGCGGTGTGTACAAGGCCCGGGAACGTATTCACCGCGGCGTGCTGATCCGCGATTACTAGCGATTCCGGCTTCATGCAGGCGAGTTGCAGCCTGCAATCCGAACTGAGAGAAGCTTTAAGAGATTTGCTTAGCCTCGCGACTTCGCGTCTCGTTGTACTTCCCATTGTAGCACGTGTGTAGCCCAGGTCATAAGGGGCATGATGATTTGACGTCATCCCCACCTTCCTCCGGTTTGTCACCGGCAGTCTCGCTAGAGTGCCCAACTGAATGATGGCAACTAACAATAAGGGTTGCGCTCGTTGCGGGACTTAACCCAACATCTCACGACACGAGCTGACGACAACCATGCACCACCTGTCACTTTGCCCCCGAAGGGGAAGCTCTATCTCTAGAGTGGTCAAAGGATGTCAAGACCTGGTAAGGTTCTTCGCGTTGCTTCGAATTAAACCACATGCTCCACCGCTTGTGCGGGCCCCCGTCAATTCCTTTGAGTTTCAACCTTGCGGTCGTACTCCCCAGGCGGAGTGCTTAATGCGTTTGCTGCAGCACTGAAGGGCGGAAACCCTCCAACACTTAGCACTCATCGTTTACGGCGTGGACTACCAGGGTATCTAATCCTGTTTGCTCCCCACGCTTTCGAGCCTCAGCGTCAGTTACAGACCAGAGAGCCGCCTTCGCCACTGGTGTTCCTCCATATATCTACGCATTTCACCGCTACACATGGAATTCCACTCTCCTCTTCTGCACTCAAGTCTCCCAGTTTCCAATGACCCTCCCCGGTTGAGCCGGGGGCTTTCACATCAGACTTAAGAAACCGCCTGCGCTCGCTTTACGCCCAATAAATCCGGACAACGCTTGCCACCTACGTATTACCGCGGCTGCTGGCACGTAGTTAGCCGTGGCTTTCTGGTTAGATACCGTCAAGGTGAGAGCAGTTACTCTCCCACTTGTTCTTCTCTAACAACAGAGTTTTACGATCCGAAAACCTTCTTCACTCACGCGGCGTTGCTCGGTCAGACTTTCGTCCATTGCCGAAGATTCCCTACTGCTGCCTCCCGTAGGAGTCTGGGCCGTGTCTCAGTCCCAGTGTGGCCGATCACCCTCTCAGGTCGGCTATGCATCGTGGCCTTGGTGAGCCCTTACCTCACCAACTAGCTAATGCACCGCGGGTCCATCCATCAGCGACACCCGAAAGCGTCTTTCAAATAAGAACCATGCGGTTCCTATTGTTATACGGTATTAGCACCTGTTTCCAAGTGTTATCCCCTTCTGATGGGCAGGTTACCCACGTGTTACTCACCCGTCCGCCACTCTTCTTTTCAATTGAGTGCAAGCACTCGGCAGAAAAGAAGCGTTCGACTTGCATGTATTAGGCACGCCGCCAGCGTTCGTCCTGAGCCAGGATCAAACTCTCATAATAAAAGTTAGAACAATCTTACGATTGTTAAGCTCATTGTTGTTGCGCTAGCTTTCGCTTGCTTGTTAAAAATGTTTGTTGTTTTGAATTGATCAAAACGCCCTACACATTTAGTTTGTCTTACTTTGTTCAGTTTTCAAAGGTCTACTTTGTCGCCTTGCAGCAACTTTTATATCTTATCAAATCGAGAAGCGCTTGTCAACTCTTTTAATAAAATTTTGAAAAGTTTTTTCTGCCTGCAATTTGTTGTTCTTGTTTCATAACAACTGTTTCAGTTTACCAACATTTTTGTTATTTGTCAACAACTTTTTTATTGGTCGGACAACTTTTTTCTTCCTTCCCACTGTTATTCTATCCAGTGCTTCAAAAGAGGTTGTCCTGTCTTGCGACAAGTAATAATATATCAAGTTTCTTCGCTCAGGTCAATCAAAATATGTCATTTTTTACAACTTTTTTTCATTGCCGATCATTATCCTATTTTGTTCACCTAATGTTCGCATTTGATCCACTTTCAACTTGAAGTAGTTATTCTTTCGTTCCGATTTCGGTCTTAATGCGCACGTACTTTAACTATCTAATTTTTCTTTCTTCTCTTCTGATAAATAGAAAATCAACCAAATGCTCAAAGAAGCTTTCAGCAGTTGGTTGATTCTATTTTATCTCATCGTCGGGAATAGCAGTACGTCTCTAATTGACTGTGCATCAGTCAGCAGCATAACAAGCCGGTCAATACCAATTCCCAAACCTCCTGTTGGCGGGAGTCCATACTCCAGAGCTTCAATAAAGTCTTCATCCACACCGTGTGCTTCATCATTCCCCTGCTCCCGCTCTTTTTCCTGACCTTCAAATCGTTCTCTTTGATCAATTGGGTCATTTAGCTCTGTAAATGCGTTTGCAAACTCTTTACCTACAATAAAGAGTTCAAAGCGGTCTGTAAAGCGACCATCTTCAGGATTCTTTTTCGCCAGAGGAGATACTTCTACCGGATGACCATAAATAAATGTCGGCTGCTGCAGTGTTTCCTCTGCATAGGTCTCAAAGAATTCGTTTAAGATATGGCCTACTGCCATATTTTCATTTATTTCCACATTATGTTCTTCAGCCAATGCACGAGCTTCCTCTATAGTCATTTCTTTCCAAAAATCAACACCTGTCTGCTCTTTAATTGCATCCACCATATGCAGACGTTTGAACTCACTGCCTAGGTCAATTTGTTTTCCATCATAACTGATAGTTGTGGTTTTCAACACTTTTTCAGCCGCATTACGGATAATTCCTTCCGTCAAATCCATTACGTCATTAAAATCTGTATAAGCAGTATAAGCTTCCAGCATTGTAAATTCCGGATTATGTGTCGTATCTATTCCTTCATTACGGAAGACACGACCAATTTCATAAACTTTTTCCATGCCGCCTACAATTAATCGTTTTAAATGCAGCTCCAGTGCGATTCGTAAATATAAATCCATATCCAAAGCATTATGGTGTGTAATAAATGGTCGAGCAGTTGCTCCGCCGGCTTCATTATGAAGCACTGGTGTTTCAACTTCAACATATCCTTGTCCATCCAAATATCTGCGAATTTCACTGATAATCTGACTGCGTTTCATGAATCGGTCAAAGCTTTCTTTATTACTGATTAAATCAAGATAACGCTGGCGATACCTCTGCTCAATATTTGTCAGTCCATGATATTTATCAGGAAGAGGACGTAATGCTTTAGTTAAAAGCTCAATTGTTTTTGCTTTGACTGTCACTTCTCCTGTGTCTGTTTTCATAATTTGACCGGTGACTCCAAAAAAGTCACCCAAATCTGCGTGTTTAAAAAGCTCGTATGCTTCATCGCCGACTTGATCTTTGCGTACATATATTTGAATTTGCCCCTCACGATCCTGCAGGTGAGCAAACCCAGCTTTTCCTTTTCCTCGTTTTGTCATCATACGGCCGGCAACGCTCGCTGACAGCTCTTTTTCATTCAACTCTTCTTTTGTCTGCTCATCAAAAGATTCGTGCAATTCTGCAGAATTATGTGTACGGTCAAAACGTTTACCGAATGGATCAATTCCTTCTTCACGCAGTTTTTCCATCTTTTCACGCCGCACCAACATTTGGTCATTCAAATCTGCGACTTGTGATTGTTGTTCTTCAGACACTTTTCTTCCTCCATTCTTAAAATAAACATACACTAATAATGCCATAGTAATTCTAAAAAAAGCAAGCCGAATATTGCTATTCGGCTTGAAATTATTTATTTTAGGACCTAGCTAAAAGCTATTGAGGAATCGAGTTGCCCATGCATTTCCCAATAGACATGTTTGTATCGGGAATCGAACATTGTGAGACTCGTAGATACAGGGATTTTCTGTCGGTGTAGGAACTTTTAGTAACTAGGAAAATAGGGAGTTGTTATCAACTTTCAACAAATAATTGTATAGAAGCTTCCCGTTTTTGACGAAATAGTACAGGTGTTTTGGAAATAGATAGCTGAAGCTTTTCCTTTTTTGCTTATAGGGGATGAATCATGATATGCGCAATGCTGATTAAGTGAATGCGAAAAAATTCATTCCATTAATGGGAGTCCGCTCAGTTAATATTTTTGGAAAGAGTCGCCGCTAGAGCTTTCATATAAAGCCTAGATGGCTTCTTCTATTTTGTTGCTGGTTGACTTCTCTACAAACTGATCCATTAGCTCCACGATTTCTTTTTGAGTATCAGCCTGATTAATTGCTGCTTTTACTTTTGCCGCTCTTGGAATTCCTTTTAGATAATAAGAGGCATGTTGACGAAATTCTCTGGCTGCGACAGATTCACCTTTTAGGTCTACAAGCCTTTGAAGATGTATTTTTGCTGTTTCAACTTTTTCAAAAGCAGTTGGTTCAGGGATAAGTTCTCCGGTCTCCAAATAATGCTGTGTCCGATGAATCATCCATGGATTGCCTAACGCAGCTCTTCCGATCATAACGCCATCTGCACCCACATAATCCAACATACGTTTTGCATCTTCCGGGGTGCGTACATCTCCATTTCCCATAAAAGGGATGGTAAGTTGGCTTTTTACTTCTTTCAAAATATCCCAATCTGCCTGTCCTTCATACATCTGTATACGTGTTCGACCATGCATGGCAATCGCTGATGCTCCGCCCTTTTCTGCTGCCAAAGCATTATCTACAGCAAAAACGTGCTCGTCATCCCACCCGATCCTCATTTTTACAGTAACTGGTAAATCAACAGATGATGCTACAGCATGAACCATCTCGTAAACTTTATTTGGATCCAGCAGCCACTTTGCTCCGGCTTCTGCTTTAATCACTTTGTTTACCGGGCAGCCCATATTAATATCGATAATATCTGCTTCTGTATTCTCTTGTACAAATTGAGCTGCTTCAACTAGAGTATCCTTATCCCCACCAAATATTTGCAGGCTTAACGGATGTTCCCGCTCGTCAATATACAGCATATCCAATGTCTTTTTATTTCTAAAATGGATGCCTTTATCACTGATCATTTCGCAGACAACCAGCCCTGCACCAAATTCTTTCACTGTTACCCGAAATGCAGCATTTGAAATACCAGCCATTGGAGCAACTACCACGCGATTGGGAATCTCTACATTACCTATTTTCCACATCAATCAATTCCTCCTAATTTCTTTGGGTATTTTTAATTGCTTCATCTCTAAGTTTCATCAAGTCTTCTTCACTGTACTGATAGTTGTTTCCGCAAAACTGACAAACAGCCTCTGCCCCATGATCTTCTTCGATCATTGCATTTATTTCATCCAATCCTACAGCAATAATTGCCGTGCCGAATTTTTCTTTTGAACAGTCACACTTAAACTGAACAGGCATTTTTTCCAGTATATCTACTTCTCCTTCACCAAGCAGACGTTCTAAAATTTGTTCCGGCGCTTCTCCTTCATCTAATAAACGTGAGACCATCGGAACTTCTTTCAATCGCTGTTCAATAAAATCTATCGTTTTTTCATCAGCCCCCGGCATCACCTGAATCATGAACCCGCCAGCCGCTTTAACTGTTTCATCTGCCTCTACCAGCACACTTAATCCTATTGCTGAAGGAATCTGTTCAGAAACAGCCATGAAGTAGGTAAAATCTTCACCAATTTCTCCTGAAACAATAGGTGTCTGCCCGGAAAATGTCTCTTTTAATCCCAAATCTTTGATAACAGTGAAGATGCCTTCTGTACCAACTGCTCCCCGAACGTCTATTTTTCCATTTTCGTTTAACGGAAGACTGACATGCGGATTCTTTATATAACCTTTGACATCACCGCTTCCATTACTGTCAACAATAATTGCACCGGCCGGACCATTCCCCTGAACCTTCACTGTTAGTTTGTCTTCACCTTTTAATGTTGCACCTAGCAGCAACGCACCAACCATTGTTCTGCCAAGAGCTGCAGTTGAAGTACTCCATGCGTCATGTCTTTTTTGAGCTTCTGCAATTGTATTAGTAGCGCATATTCCATACGCGCGAATCGATCCTTTATAGCAAAGTGCTTTCACTAAATAATCTTCCATTTTTCATTCCCTCTTCTTTCGGTGCTTTTTGACTCATTATCAGATAATACTAGGAAACCCGCTTTTTTTCAACTAAATAATTTTGACTTTCTCTTTACCCTTAGATATAAATGAACTTTTCTTGCTGTTCAAGTATTTATAATAAAATTTTGAAAACATTCTTTTTTGCACACCATTTTAAGCTCAGATCTGTTAGCTCCTAAAAGCACTGTCAACTGGGCTAAAACGTAAAACAGCTGCAGAGTAGTTTCTCTGCAGCTGTCGGTTGTTTCATTTAATTATTTGTAACGGTCTTCAAACTTTTCCCGATTGTAGTCAGAAGTTGAATCTCCATTAGGATCATCATCGTCTTTTTTATCGAGTTGAACTTTTTTTTCTGTCTCTTCAGAATCAGTTTTCACTTCTTCTTGCTCAGATTGAAGCTCCTCTTTGGTTTTATCAAAGCTTTGTTTTTCTTCTGCCTGTTTTTCTGCATCCTTTTCTTCCAAAGCACGTTTTGCTTCTTCAAATGTTTGTGCCTTTTCACTAGGGAAGTCAGAAGTTTTTCCGGCAGGCATTTCACCAGTTTCAAACAATGATTTGATTGCTTTCGCATTCAGTGTTTCAAATTCCAGAAGTTTTTCTGCAATCAGCTTGTGTGTGTCCCGGTGAGTTTCAATAATTTCACGTGCTTTCGCATGTGCATCCATCAAGAGCTTACGTACTTCCTGATCTATTTCGAAGGCTACCTGCTCTGAGTAAGCTTTCGTTTGTCCATAGTCACGTCCAACAAATACTTGATGATTTCCTTCATATTGAACAGGTCCTAATTTATCACTCATTCCATATTCAGTCACCATGCTGCGGGCCAACGCAGTTGCCTGCTCAAAGTCATTGGAAGCACCTGTAGACTGAACCCCAAAGACAATTTCTTCTGCAGTTCGTCCACCCAGTAATCCTACCAGTTGTTCAAACATATCTTCTTTTGTCATAAGGAACTGATCTTCTTTTGGCAGAGCAATCATATACCCGCCGGCGCGGCCTCTAGGAATAATCGTTACCTTGTGTACAACACGAGCACGGCTTAATACCAATCCGACAATAGTATGTCCAGCTTCATGGTAGGCAACCATTTCACGTTCTCTTTTGTTGATTACCCGATCCTTCTTAGCTGGTCCGGCAATTACACGATCTTCTGCTTCATCAATATCAGAAGCATCAATTTTCTTTTTATTTCTTCTTGCGGCAACTAAAGCAGCTTCATTCAGAACATTTTCCAAATCGGCTCCGGCAAAGCCAGGAGTTTGTTGCGCTACTACTTTCAAGTCTACATCATCTGATAATGGTTTGTTTCGTGCATGGACTCGCAAAATTGCTTCACGACCTTTAACATCCGGACGCCCCACTAAAATCTGACGGTCAAAACGTCCAGGACGAAGCAACGCCTGATCGAGTACATCTGAACGGTTTGTTGCAGCAATAACGATAACACCCTCATTACCATCAAAACCATCCATTTCAACCAGCAGCTGATTCAAGGTCTGTTCTCGCTCGTCATGTCCGCCGCCCATACCGGCACCACGTTGACGACCTACCGCGTCAATTTCATCAATGAAAATGATGGCAGGTGCATTTTTCTTCGCCGTTTCAAATAAATCACGAACACGGCTTGCTCCGACACCGACAAACATTTCCACAAATTCAGAACCTGAGATTGAGTAGAATGGTACACCAGCTTCACCTGCAACTGCTTTTGCAAGTAAGGTTTTACCAGTTCCCGGAGGTCCTTCCAGCAATACACCGGCTGGGATACGCGCACCCAGTTCGACAAATCGTCGCGGATCCTTCAAGAATTCAACCACTTCAACAAGTTCCTGTTTCTCTTCCTCTGCACCGGCAACATCTGTAAAACGTACACGGTTCGCAGATTTATCTGCTTCTTTGGCTTTGGATTTTCCGAAATTCATTACTCGGCCGCCGCCACCGCCACCACCGCCTTGCTGTCCCATCATCATGTAAAACATGAAGAACAGCAAAATCAGAGGAAGGAAGCTGAAAATAAGTGAGATCCAAGTTCCACTGGTTGATTGTTCTTTAACACTCAGCGTAACATCATTTTCCTGAGCTGCATTCTGAATTTCTGTTAATGTTGTATCACTTGGAAGTACAATTGTAGAAAAGTTTTTGGTTGTCGTCTCAGTAGTTCCCCAGAATGACAAACCTGTTTGATTTTCTACTTTTTGTTCTTTCCTGTATTCACCAACAATTTTAAATACTCCGTTTGTTGGTTGAATAGTCATTTCCTTAATATTTCCATCTTGTAATTGTTCATTAAAAGTAGAAAACTCGATATCAGGAGATTGCGAGCTGTTATTTCCAAAAATAAAGCTCCCAACCATGATCATCGCTAAAATGACTAATACATAGTAGAGCCCGTTTTTCATGCCGTTCCCTTTTTTATTCATATCTGTCCACCTAGCCTGTCTTTTAGAAATTATTCACATTTTTATTTTATCAATTCTGACCTTTATATTGTAACATAACTATTTCAAGGAGAGATATTATTTTGTTTCATACACCTCTGGCTTTAATACCCCAACATATGGCAGGTTCCGATAAGCCTCTGCATAATCCAGACCGTAGCCTACTACAAATTCATTTGGAATGTTAAATCCAACGTAGTCTGCCTCGATGTCTACGACACGGCCCTCTGGTTTATCAAGAAATGTGACAATTTTCACGGAAGCTGCTTTCCTGTACTTGAACAAGTCAACCAGATAAGCCAGCGTACGTCCACTGTCAATGATATCTTCTACAATTAAGATATGACGTCCCTCTACATTTGTATCCAAATCTTTGATGATTTTTACCTCACCGGAAGAAACAGCGGCATTGCCATAACTTGACACATCCATAAAATCCATTTCCAAATTGGTATCGATTTCGCGAATAACATCAGCAAGAAAAGGAACTGCACCTTTTAATATCCCAACAACCAATGGACTTTTATCTTTGTAGTCTTCAGTCAACCTTTTCCCCAGCTCAGCTGTTTTCTCAATAATCTGTTCTTTTGTAATCAAAACGCTTTTAATATCTTTGTCTAGCATGACGCTCTCCTCTCAACTTTACTCCTTTGTCCGATAAAGGAGTCTGTAGTGTATTTTATCAGTTTCTTTAGGAATACTCAAATAAGAATTCGCAAAATTAGGTACCCAAATGACCTCTTCATCGGCAGTCAAAACGA
The DNA here is from genome assembly GCF_020567645.1 of Enterococcus sp. CWB-B31. Lineage (NCBI taxonomy): Bacteria > Bacillati > Bacillota > Bacilli > Lactobacillales > Enterococcaceae > Enterococcus > Enterococcus sp. CWB-B31. The sequence continues at coordinate 275,535 of NZ_JAJDJW010000001.1, read as the reverse complement.
CCCATGCATTTTCTCTTAATGAATTTGTCACTTTTTTATCAATAAATATCCGGTTTAAACGTTTTGTCAGGGTTTCAGACAATGCGATTCTGTCACCGTCTTCCCTATGCCTGATTTTTAATGGCAGTATCACTTCGGAAGAAAGAAGTCTCTCCAGCGGTTTCCATTCTCGAACCTTTTCCGGAACAGTCAGCTTTGTCTCAGAACTTTCCAGCCCAATCCATTCATTTTCAGATAAAAACAGCCCCTGATTCTTTTCTAAAATATGTGTGACAAACGAAGAGCTTATGGTTTCTTTCGTTAAATAACCGATATTGTATTCTTTTATAAAGTACCAGCCTTTTTTCAGAAAAATTCTTTGTTGAGGATTGCTGCTGTCCAGACTGCTTAGTATAAACTCAAGCTGATCTTGATTCATTTCAATATTTTGCCGGATCAATGTCTGTTGCAGCAGATACTGCAAAAAGAAATATTTCATACCGCTGCTTTCTTTTTTCAGCTCCGTCAAATCAACTTCCCAGCCAAAATTATTTTTACTTACCCATTGTTTATACTTCTTTTCCATGATCCCATTAATTAATTCATCAGCCATTGAGACTTGTGTGCTGAATGTTTCAACATGTTTAAGGAAATTGGGGTTTTCTTCTTTCAAATAGGGGATAACACGATGTCGTATTCTATTTCTGAAATAGACCTCTGATTGATTGGAACTATCTTCAAAATACACAATATTCTGTTCGTTTGCGAATACTTTCAGCTCTTCTTTAGAAAAAATCAAAAAAGGTCGAACTAATTTGCCAGTCCCAAATGCCTGAACTTTTTTTATTCCGGCTAAATTCACTAATCGACTGCCGCGAACCCACTTCATCAAAATAGTTTCCGCCTGATCATCTGCATGATGTGCAGTCATGATTGTCGTATAATTATATTGAGCCATAAGCTTTCTAAAAAAATTATAGCGAAACTCTCTGTATCTTGCCTCCTGATTATTTTCAGGTATTTCTTCCTGCCATACTTCCAAATAGAAAGGGAGTTGATGTTCTGTACAGAACTCTTCTATATAGGTCGATTCTTTTTTAGATTCCGGTCGCAAGTTATGATTGAGATGAGCCACACCGATTGTACAGCCTGACATTTCAGATACTTTCATCATCGCATACAATAAAATCATAGAGTCAACGCCGCCGGAAACTGCAAGCAAAATCCGCTCTTCGGGATGCCAGCAGTCTAATTGCTTTACTTCCTGATAAAATTTTTCCAGCACGTGTTTCTCCTCCCCATTCATCAACCCCTATAACGAAAGCTGTTTCCCCTTTTCCAACGACAAAAATCCGATTTACTTATCTAGGGTATATCTAAAAACTCAAGCGATGAATATTTTGATGTTTTTTATAGAACCCATCGTCATAAATACTCGCTTATGAACCACATAAGCTGTGTTTTCTTCCTTGACTTCAACAAAAATCACTGGAAAATTTGAATTCCACTAGCTTTTCATTCACGCTCTAGTATACCTTCATTACTTTATTCATTTTTCCCCAAAAAATTGAAGGACCTTCTGCTTTCAAAGCAAATAAAAGATTTTCTGGTGTTTAAAACATCCCAAAAGCAAAGAAAAGGGGGTGCGACAAAAAAGTCACATCCCCTAGAAACCTAATATCAGACATATTAATGTCACAGTCCCCATCAGAGCTTCGCATACCGTCCTGTTAACTTACTGTTGGGTAAGCAGGTCTGGCAATCTCGCTAGATGTTCCTACACTAAATCTACGAGTCTTACATTGCCCGATTTTCGATACAAACGCTTCTATATTTGAAAAACGTTGGCAGCTCTAGACAAATGAAGATATGTCATAACCTCACACTTCAATTAATTTCGGCGTCCGCCTCGTCCGCCTCGCTTGCCCTCTGTATTTCTGCGCAGCGAAGATAAGCGATCGTCACTATCTTTTAAAAAGGAACTCATTAATGAATCAAAATCCTGTCCGCTATTAGAATGATTGTTCACTGGTTTATTAAACTGTTTTTTGGGCGCCGAGTGATGACCTCTGTCGCGATTATCCTGCTGGCTGCTGCGATTATCCTGAGAGCTGTTGTTACGACGTTGGAAATTGCTTTTAGGCGCTTCCGGATTATCCTGCGCTTTACGGATAGATAAACCTACCTTACCATCATCTCCTACAGAAGTAACCTTTACTGTTACTTCATCTCCTACAGATAAAATATCGTTGATATCTTTTACAAAACCATTCGATACTTCACTGATATGGACTAAACCAGTTTTTCCTTCACCTAAATCAATGAAGGCCCCAAAATTTGTAATTCCTGACACTTTTCCAGACAGCTTTGCTCCTACTTCGATTGACATAAAAAATGTGTTCCTCCTATTTTTACCCTAGTAATTAAATATATATATTCAGTCAGCATCCAATTATTCGTCGGATGATTGCGACTGTGTTTGACTGCTTTCTGTTGTAGTAGTGGCGGTAGTGGTTTCTTTATCTGTACTGATTGCCGAGCCAAAATCAGGAACATGGTAAATCTGTTCCCCTTCTTTGTACATGTAGTAACGACTTCTTGCCAGTTTTGCGACATAATTAGGATCCTTCAACAAGGCTACGTCTTCTTCCAATCGCCTTAACTTTTTATCCACTTCCGACGATTCAGCAACAACTTCTTCCTTTTGCTTTTCAAAAGAATGCAGTTTCTGATAATCCTTAAGCAGTTCAATGCCGGATATGGAAAAAACAACGATTGCGATAAAAAAGATGACTGCGAGCCGACGACGTTTAAAAATCAATTTTTTTTGCTGTTTCTGAAACTCCGCATATTGTTCCTTGGTATATTCATTGTTCAGTGCAGCAATGTTATTTGATTCTTTTTTATTTCTTCCCATTTCTTTCGCTCCACTCACTTTTGTATGTCCGCTTTATTATACCAACATCTTCAAAGGTTGTCTAATCTTAATCTTCGGAATTTTCAACTCTTGTTTCAGAAATAATTTCATACATTTTCTGTGCATCTTCTTTTTTAGTTGAATCATGCAGCTCTTTTACCGAGAATTCCAACAGCTTATTCCCAAATCGAATTTTGATAACGTCTCCCAGCTTGACATTGCTGGAAGATTTTGCAAGAATTCCATTGATCTGAATTCTCCCCTTATCCGCAACTTCCTTAGCAACAGATCTTCTCTTAATAATTCTAGAGACTTTTAAAAATTTATCTAAACGCATAGGCTCACCTCTTTTTCATTCTTAAAACTTTCTTACCAAATGGTACCATCAGCCATTCTCTGACTGTAAACAGTCGTAATTGTATAATTACAAAGAAAAATGTTGTCAGACCAAGCCCGACACCAATTAATGCAAAGATCAGCGCCAGCCCTCTATGCGCTGTAATCCCAAAAATCAGTCCGAGTATTCCTTGGTAAATCAATAAGACTATAACCATTATCCCAAGGCCAGTCAATAGCTTTTTTAAAAAGTTTCGTTCCTGCCAGAATTGATTCAACTTCCTGTCTGACATTTTCATCAATACCCCCTGAGTAACAAGTAAGGCAAAAATGGTTGAAAGACTTGAACCAACTGTTCCAAATCTCTGAGTCATGATACTGGTCAGCAGAAGCTTTACCAATATCCCGGCAGAAGCTGCCAGAAAAGAGATTTTAAAATTATTTTTACTTTGTAAAATACTCTGATAAGCCTGAATAATTGCCATAAAAGCAATGGCAAATACATAAAGACCCAGTACACCGTTTCCCTTATAATCTTTAAATAAAGCAAAATTTATATAGGGAAGCAGCATTAGAAGTCCTGCTGAAGCCGCCGAAGCCACTGTAGTTGTCAATCTCAAAAACATTTTTGCTGCTTCATTAAACTGCTTATCTTTTTTACCAATAAAATATTTTGTGAGCGCAGGAAGAAATGTAGAGCTAAGTGCAAGAGCAACTACAAGTCCCAGCTGAACTAAAGGCTGACCTCTGTCATAAATCCCTTTGTCTATTTTAGCGGCTTTATCGGTCATTCCCGATAAAACTAAAGCATTCTTAATAAAAAATGAATCAACCAGCTGAAAAACAATCAAAAAAGCGCTGTATAAAGAAACAAGTCCACCCTCAATAAACAATCGATGAAACAACTGTCTGCCTTCTTTATCTATTTTCCAGTGAATAAAATAATTTGAGCTTGCAGGCTGTATTTTCCGATCATAATACCACAGACTGAAAACTGCTGCAGCTCCGCCCAATACTGCCCCGCCCATTGCCATTGTGCCGGTTTGATAGACATTCCAGCGAAATGATTTAAAGAAGCCGGCGGCCAGCAGAATTACACCTACACGAATCACTTGTTCAAGTACCTGAGAGACCGCACTTGGTGTCATCAGCAGATGTCCCTGAAAGTTCCCCCTGTAAAAAGACAAAACAGGAACCAGCAGAAAAGTGATCGAAACAACCTGAATAAGAGAAGCCAGTTGGATATCTCCCATTAGATAGGCCAGCCAGCTGCTTCCAAAAAAGAAAAAGAGGAAGCAGCCCAGACCGACTGCTGAAACAAACGGAAACAGTCGCTGCAGGACCAGTTTTTTTTCACTGGTTGTTTCCTGCTCTGCAACGATTTTTGAAATAAACTGGGGCAGGCCCGACAACGCAAGTGTCATGGCAATACCATAAATCGGATAAACCTGCTGATAAACATAAAAGCCTTCATCCCCAACCAGATTCTGAAAAGGAACTCGATAAACAGCGCTCAGTAATTTGGCTATGAAAGAGGCTATAGTCATTACCAGTGCCCCCTGAAGCATTAAACGAATTTCCTTGTGCGCCATTTCGATTCCTCCCGTCTCTTTTTACTACAAACTCGTTTTCTGTTTATATTTTTCCTGTCGCAAAGCTGAAACAAAAGCTGAAACTTCCTGAAGCCAGGCAGCTGCTTTCATTCCATTGTACAGTTGCAGCCGTATCGTCATTTTTTCATTATCCACAGCCAAATCGGCTTTTAGAGAAGTAACCGCCAAAACTTCAAATATTTGCTCAACAGTGTATGTTTTTGTCCCAACTTTACTCAGCGTAAATTTGATTACCTGCTGGTTCTTACGGATTGTTTCAAGTAGGGCCCTGTCTCCGTCCATTTTTATTAGGCCTGTCATCAGAAGATAGGCAACCTCATCTGGGTATTCGCCAAATCGATCCAAAAGATCTGCTTCCAGCTCTTCGTACATCTCTTTATTCTCCAGCTGACGGATACGTTTATAAATTTCAATTTTCTGCCGTTCATCTGAAATATACTCATTTGGAAGATACGCATCAATTCCCAAATCTATCTCAACTGATGTTTTCTGATCCAGAACTTTCTTCCCTTGCTTGCGGGCAACAGCATCCTCCAGCATTTGAGAATACATGTCGAATCCAACTGAATCAATAAAGCCATGCTGCTGAGCCCCTAAAAGGTTGCCGGCTCCACGGATAGATAAATCCCGCATCGCTATTTTAAAACCGGACCCCAGTTCAGTGAAGTCTTTAATAGCTTCCAATCGTTTTTCACTGACTTCATTCAAAATTTTCTGCTGCTCATACATGAAATATGCATAGGCGACACGATTACTCCGCCCAACACGGCCGCGCAATTGATATAACGTTGACAATCCCATATAATCAGCATTTTCAACAAATAATGTATTCGCATTTGGAATGTCTACACCTGTTTCAATAATAGTTGTTGTTACTAAAATATCATACTGCCGCTCAATGAAATCAAAGAGTGTGTTCTCAAGCTGTATTTCAGTCATCTGACCATGAGCATAGGCAATTCGGGCTTGTGGGACCAGCGCCTGAAGCTCTTCCACTTTTTTCTCAATTGTGTCCACTCGATTATATAAATAGAAAATCTGACCGTCTCTGGCCAGCTCCCGCTCAATCGCTTCACGAATAGCACCAAGATTATTTTCCATTACATAGGTTTGAATCGGATATCGGTTTTCAGGCGGTGTTTCAATCACAGACAGATCTCTTACGCCAAGCATCGACATATGCAGGGTTCTTGGAATCGGTGTAGCTGTCAGAGTCAGAACATCCACCTGGGACCGCAGCTGCTTCAGCCGTTCCTTATGCTTAACCCCAAACCGCTGCTCTTCATCTATAATCAAAAGTCCCAGATCGCCAAACACAATATCCTTTGATAAAAGACGATGAGTTCCCACTACGATATCTACCTGACCTTTTTGTAACTGCTGGGTTGTTTCATTTTGCTGCTTTTTTGTTCTAAACCGGCTCAATAAACCAACCTCTACAGGAAACCCTTCAAATCGGTCCTGAATCGTTTCATAGTGCTGCTGAGCTAAAATGGTTGTCGGAACAAGAAATGCCACCTGTTTTCCAGCTGAAATGGCTTTGAAAGCTGCACGCAGCGCAACTTCTGTTTTACCAAAACCAACATCACCTACCAGCAGGCGATCCATTGGTCGGCTCTTTTCCATATCATGCTTGATTTCAGCAGAACTGCGAAGTTGATCTTCCGTTTCTGAATAAGGAAAGGCATTCTCGAATTCTTTTTGATAGCCGTCATCTGGAGGAAACGCAAAGCCTTTTTCAGAATCTCGGGCAGCGTATAATTGAATCAGATCATCTGCAATATCTTCAATCTTCGCAGAAACTTTACTTTTCGTTTTTGTCCATTCGCTTCCGCCAAGCTTGTTGATTTTCGGTGTTTTAGATTCTGCAGCAACAAATTTCTGAATTAAATTCAGCTGAGTGACGGGAATAAAAAGCTTGTCATCATTTTTATACAGGATAGTGATATAGTCCTGATGAACACCATCAACTTCCAGTGTTTCCATGCCTATATATTTACCAATCCCATGATTCACATGAACCACGTAATCTCCCTTTTTCAAATCACTGTAGCTTTTCAAACGTTCAGCATTTGAAATGGTCTGACGCCGGGTTTTCTTTTTGGTGACTGTATGAAAAATCTCTTTTTCTGTTATCACGACTAATTTTTCTGAAGGCAATTCAAAGCCTGTCTGCAACTCTCCGGGGACCAGCTGAATTCTTCCTTCTAAAAGCTGATTTTCGGCAACTGCCACACTGGATATATCAAAATCTCTGAACAGACTTTCAACTTTCTGAGCTCTCTCCTTCGTCGGTACGAACACTAAAACTGTTTGATCCTGTTTTTTCCAACGGTCCATTTCGGCCTTCAATAATGGCATCTGACCAAAAAACTGCTGCATGGACCGATATTGAAAATTGTGTATCTCCTGAAAACGAAGATTTCCCATTCCTTTTTGGAAAAGAGAAAAGAATGTTGCCGCAAAACGCTGCTTTCTCAACTGATCATGAATCCCCATACCAAAAGTTTGTTCAGAAAAAACACGCTTCTCTTCCAGCTTTAGGACATGCCATTCGGCTTCTTCACGCGCAATTTCTCTTTCAGTTTCCAAGATGCGGGCATAATCATCCACAACCAGAAGACTGTCCTCAGGCAGGTAATCCAAGATAGTTGTCGGTCCTTTATACAGAATATCAGCATAGTAACGGGCATTTTCCGTAGGAATGCCCTCTTCCCATGAAGTAATAATCTGACCAAAGTATTCTTCCAGAAACACTTTATCTGTTTCTTCCTTAGTCACAGACAGCCGTTTTTCCAGTAAGTCCTGTAAGCGAACAATTCCAGACGACAGATCTTCATCTGAAAAAATTGTATCCGTCACGGGAGATAGATCCACTGAATCAATTACTTCAGTTGAACGTTGCGTATCTGCTTCAAAATAACGTAAAGAATCTATTTCCACATCAAACAGCTCTGCTCTTACCGGATACTGTGAATTAAGGGGATAAACATCAACAATACTCCCTCTGATACTGAATTCTCCCGGCTTCCCTACTAAGGACTGTCTTTCGTAACCCATTAGAACCAGTTTTTGTGCCAGCTTATCCAACTCAACCTCTGTACCAATTTTCCAGTGAAGCTGTCCCTGTCTCCATGTTTCTTTTTCAGGAAGAAATTTTCTTAACCCCGCTGCAGGTACGACTATAATCCCTGTTTTGTCAGAAAGTAAAAAATTCAGTGCTTCAATGCGGTCGGTCCTGGCTTCTGGCGAAGAAAAGGCCATTTCTGCTGACAAAACCTCGTCAACAGGAAACAGATGGACTTCATCATCAGAAAGAACATTTCTCAAGTCTTCTACTAGCTGATTTGCATAGTATAGATTGGGTACAGCCACCATCATTTTCTTCTTTTTATATTGATAGCCGCTGGTCATGACCAGCGTTTTCGCAGAGCCGGAAAGTCCCGTAATCAGTTGTCGGTGATTTCCAGTAAGTTTTTTAACCCACTCTTGAACAATACTGCTTTCACTAATTCGTTCAATAATATTCATCTGGCTAACCACCTCCTGTTATTTCCCATTAAATTGATTCATTGTATCTATAAAAGTATGCCCTTCGCATGCAAAAAGGGCAGCATCTGCTGCTCTTTTGACTGCCAGCAGAATATCCTCATGGACTGCTTTAGGAAATTTACTCAGCACATATTGAACAACTGTTTCATTTCCTGCCGGTCGACCAATTCCTACTTTAATTCTTGGAAATACATTTGTTCCCAAATGTGAGATGAGGCTTTTCATTCCGTTATGTCCGCCTGCTCCGCCTCTTTCTCTCAGACGAATCTTGCCAATCTCCAAATCAAGATCATCATAGATTACGATTAGTTCATGATCCTCCACACCATAATAAGTCATTAACGGTCCCACTGAACGACCGGATTCATTCATAAATGTCAGCGGCTTCACCAGCATGATCTTTTCTGTTCCTATAAAGAACTCTGCAATGTCCGCCTCAAACTGAGACTTTTTAAACACAGCCCCTTGCCGATAAGCAATTTCATCCACTGTAATAAATCCTATATTATGCTTCGTTTCCTGATATTTACTTCCTGGATTTCCCAATCCAACGATCATTTTCATTACAGACTCCCCTTTAATCTCTTTGTTCAGTGAGTCATTGACTACCGTCATAAAACTCATTGAATTTTTTATGTCCGAAAACTGCTTCATGTTTACTATTTTTCCAAAACTGTGCTAATAATATTCTCAAGAAGCAATTGTCCAACACAAAATACCCGAGCAGTCAATTAACTGCCCAGATTCTATCTTCACAGTATAACACAATATCCGCTGTTCCTAATATTTTAAAGATTAAAAATTCAATAATTTACAGTTTGAAACCTTAGAACAATGTAACAAGCAAGAATAGTGAACTATCGAACATGAAAGAGTTACCATTTATAACAGGTTCAAAAACTGTACTAATTTCGAGCGTAATCACGTGACAAAAAGCACAGGTAATGATACTATTCTTGTAGCAAAGAAACCTAAGAAGGGAATGGTACACATGAACGCAGCTGCAGAAAAAAAAGATCATCAAAAAGTAATTTTAGTGGGTGACGGTGCTGTCGGCTCCAGTTATGCTTTCGCTCTTGTTACTCAAAATATTGCTCAGGAAGTTGGTATCATTGATATCAACACGAAGAAGACTGAAGGAGATGCAATGGATCTTTCTCACGCCCTTGCCTTTACTTCTCCCAAAAAAATTTATGCTGCCTCTTATGAAGACTGTCACGATGCAGATCTTGTTGTACTGACAGCGGGTGCTCCACAAAAGCCCGGTGAAACAAGGATTGATCTGGTTCATAAAAATTTAAAAATAAATAAGGAAATTGTCACTCAAATCGTTGACTCAGGATTTAACGGAATCTTTTTAGTTGCAGCCAATCCTGTTGATATCTTGACATATTCTACATGGAAGTTCTCAGGGTTTCCTAAAGAACGCGTGATTGGTTCCGGAACTTCACTTGACTCTGCCCGTTTCCGTCAGGCAATTGCTGAATTGGTAGAGGTTGATGCACGTAACGTTCATGCCTATATTCTGGGCGAACACGGTGATACTGAATTTCCTGTCTGGTCACATGCAAATGTTGCCGGTTTGCAGATTTATGAATGGATTAAAAACAATCCTGAGGTTGACGAAGAGGCAATGGTCAATCTATTCTTCAACGTACGTGATGCAGCTTACTCCATTATTGATAAAAAAGGGGCAACATTCTATGGAATCGCCGTTGCTCTCGCCCGAATCACAAAAGCAATATTGGATGATGAAAATTCTGTCTTCCCGTTGTCAGTCTATCTGGATGGCGAATATGATCAAAAAGATATTTTTATCGGGGCCCCTGCAGTCATCAATCGTCAGGGCGTCAAACAGGTTATCGAAATTCCGCTGTCGGATTCCGAAAAAGACCGAATGAATGCTTCTGCTTCGGCACTTAAAGAAGTAATTAATTCCGCTTTTGAAAAGTTTGAAGCTGAGAAAAAATAAACGACGGATTACTGCAAAAGAAAATATCAAAAAATATTGGGAACTGTGCATCAGATGAACGAGGCTGGTATACAGTTCTTTTTGCAAACAAACAGGGGGACTGTGACATTAGTATGTCTGAGTCCCCTAGAGCCGAATAAACAGTGTTGTAGAAGCTTTATCACAACCTCCTGTTTGGATAGATACTTTTTGTAATTATTTAAAAATTTCACTCCATTTTGCCGCACACAATTGTACTAATACAATCCATCTGTTCCTTCTTTAGTTACAATGTAAATATTTTTCATTTGAGTATAAGCATCCAGCATTGACTTGTGTGTCTCTCTGCCAATTCCCGATTTTTTATACCCTCCGAACGGTGCACCTGCCGGCAACTGATTATAGGTATTGATCCACATCCTACCTGTCCTAACTCCTTTAGCTACTCTTAAAGCAGTGTTAATATTTTGGGAATAGACAGCTCCCCCCAAACCGTATTCAGAACAATTAGCCATTTCAATCACTTCTTCTTCTGTTTTAAATTTAATCACTGTGGCAACCGGACCAAATATCTCTTCTTGTGCAATGCACATTGCATTTGATGCATCTGCCAGAAGAGTCGGTGCTAGAAAAGCTCCTTTATCCAGACCATTTTTAGTTACACGGGCTCCGCCCGTAACAAGTCTGGCACCTTCTTTAATTCCAATATCCACATATTTCAGAATACCTTCCAGTTGCCGTTCATTCACCTGTGCACCCATTTGAGTATCTTTTTCCCAAGGCAATCCAACTTTTATCTCTTCAAATTTTATTTTCAGCTCTGCAAGAAAACGATCATAAATCCCTTCCTGAATAAAAATTCTGGAACCTGCACAACAAACCTGACCCTGATTAAATAAAATACCCATCTGTGCGCCTTCCAATGCTCTTTCCCAGTTTGCATCATCAAAAATAATATTTGCTGACTTTCCACCCAGCTCCAGTGTAGCAGGAATTAAACGCTTAGCAGCCGCTTTCGCCACTGTATAACCGACTTCCGTTGAGCCTGTAAATGCCAGCTTGTCAAAGCCTTCATGCTCCAGCATATAGTTTCCTGAGTCAGAGCCTTTACCTGTGATTAAATTCACGACACCTTTAGGAAGAACCTGATCAAAAATTTTGAATAACTCCAGTAAGCTCAGTGAGGTTGCTGAAGAAGGGTGAATAACGACTGTATTTCCAGCTGCCAGTGCAGGAGCCAGCTTCCACGCTCCCATTAGTAACGGAAAATTCCAAGGGATAATCTGACCAACAACACCTATAGGTTCTTTAATAACTAAAGAAAGAGTATCTTTATCAAATTCCTTTAAAGTTCCTTCCTCTGAGCGAATCACACCAGCAAAATAGCGGAAATGATCTGAGCTCAGCGGAACATCGATACTTAACGTTTCTCTGATTGGTTTGCCGTTATCCAAGGTTTCAACCATAGCCAGGCGATCTGCATTTTCATCAATTAAATCAGCAATTTTTAGCAGCATATTACTTCTGGTAACTACGTCAACATCCTTCCAAGTGATAAATGCTTTTTGAGCCGCTTCAACCGCTCTGTCTACATCTTCATGGACTGCATCAATAAATTCTGCCAATGCCTCTCCATTACTTGGATTATAACTGGTCTTTTTCTTATTTCCTGATCCGGCAGTCCATTCTCCATCAATATACAATTGATAACTTGCATCCACAACTCCAAAAAAATCTGTTGAATTACTCAAAAAATTACCGCCTTTCTTTTTATGTTTACGCTTACAATTATAATAGATCAACTTGAAAAGTACAGTAGAACCATCAAAACGAATTATTTCGAAATATATTACGCATTCATCTTGTATATAGGACCTTAAAACAGTAACGAAAAAAACTGACAAAAAGCTCAGAAGCTAAATGACAGTTTCTTAAGTTTGGACAAAATTAATTCTGATAAAGAATTTTTTTCTCAAGTAATGCTTGTTTGATTATCTCCAAATGTTGCTGATCCCTGCAACGGATTGTATGCAAATGAAGTCCGCCAGTCAGTTCTGACAGAAGTGCAGCGCGACTGTGCTTAAGTGTATTAATAAAACGCTGTACCTCGCTTTCTGAACTGATTCTTAAATTTCCGGTCAGCTCGCCATAGATTGGGTGCTCCACAATAACATCAAGAATCTCGCCGCCCAGCTCTACGATACAGGATAATTCTTCTTCCGTCTGATCCGGCCGATGCTGACAGACAATCTTTGCTGAAAATCCCCGTTCTTCTTTCTCCAACATATATCCTCGTGCAGTTGCGATGATCTCATGTCCTGAAGCACGCAGCAAAGCTACATCTCCTACAATAATTTGACGGCTGACTACGAACTTTCCAGCTAGTTTGCTCGCACTGACCGGCTTTTCAGCTTCCTTCAGTACTTCTAAAATCTCTGTCCGTCGTTTTGTCCCCTCCATATTTTCACCTCATTTATTACTTATCTATCTGGTCTTTTTGATATTTTTTGGAAACATCCATGATTCCCTGATAAGTATCTTTTAAGGCCTCTCTGTACGCTTCATTTTTAGCGTAAGAAGCAGCTTTTTCCAGAATTTTTTCTTCTCTTGAAGGATCGAATACTTTTTGACCACGGCTCTTTTTAATCGCTGCAATTTCTGTAACAGCATCCATTCTTTGTTCTAAAAGAGCAATAATTTTTCGGTCAATCAAATCAATTTTTTCTCTTTGGCTGTCTAAATCATCTGATTCTGAAGCAGGTTCATCCTCAACAGACTTGATAAATCTTGCAGGATTTCCTCCAACTACATAGTTATCCGGGACAGATTCCGTTACAACTGAACCTGCAGCAACCACGACATTATCCCCCAAAGTCACGCCTGGAATGATAATCACACCGCCGCCCAGCCAGACATTATCTCCAATTGTAATCGGTTTACCAAACTCCAATCCGCTGTTTCGTTTTGCCGGATTTAATGGATGCGAAGCAGTATACAACTGAACATTTGGGCCAAACATGCAGTTATCTCCAATTGTAATTGGACATATATCCAAAAATATACTATTAAAGTTGGCGTAAAAGTTCTTCCCTACATGGATATTGTAGCCATAGTCAAAACTTATCTCGGGTTCGATATGAGCATTGCTCCCTGTAGAACCAAATGACTCTTCTACCAGCTGCCTTCTAATTTGTTGATCTGCTTCATTATTAATCAGCTTCATTTGTTCTCTCGCATGTTTTCGACCTGCCACTAATTCAGGGTCTGAAGCAAAATATAATTCTCCATCGATCATTTTTTGTTTTTCCGTCTTAAAAGTCTCCACTGACCATCATTCCTTCGCAGTAATTTGTTTAAATAGTTCAACAGCATCTGTTTCTATATAATATGCTTGTTTTTGAATTGGAACCGGTTGTTGATTGACAACCATTATTTTCGCTGTGGGTTGAGCATAAAAAATCAAGTCGCAGAAGGGATGAACCTGAAAAGTTGTTCCGACAATTACAATCAATTCAGCTTGTGCCACTGCTTCAACAGCATGCTCTATTATCTGTTCTTCAAATCCCTCTTCATACAAAACAATATCCGGACGAAGCTGTCCGCCGCAATGATCATGTCGGTCACTATTTAAATATGCGGCAACATCAACCTCCTGACAACATTTTTCGCAGGAACAGCAATATAAGCTTCCATGAAAATCAATTCTGTTTTCACTCCCGGCTCTTTGATGAAGACCGTCAATATTCTGGGAAACTGTCCAGCAGTTTTTCGACTTTTCCAAATCAGCAATCACCTGATGAATAACATTTGGCTTTGCTTTCGGATGATAAAGCTTCTTGACAAAGTGATAAAATTTTTCCGGTTCTTTCAGCAGACAGGTTCGGCTAAGCAAATATTCCGGCCGCTCCAATCCCTGATACACGCCTTTTAACGAGCGATAATCAGGAATTCCTGACGCTGTGGACACTCCTGCTCCCGTTAAGAAAGTGATCGACTGTGCCGCTTCAATCCAGTTTTTTCCATCAATTATACTTCTTTTTTCCATCATTTTAGTCAACTCCCGCTCTTTACTATTATAGACGATAAAAGAAAAAGAAGGGAATCTTTTCCTGTAAAATTTTGTGTTTTATTACTAAGAAAAAGAGAACAGAAATACAGTGCGCCCCTGAGCTAGATTTTTTGGTCTAACTAAAGAGGCGCACTTCAGAAATCCTTACGGTTCTTTCTTATTTGCTTTTAGAAGGCATTTGATGGATGAACTATAGCCTATCGTTTATTCTTTCGCTTCCTTTTGCTCTATTCTTCTGTATTATACGCATGTTCAACTGTTTCGATTTTTTGAATTCCCAACTTATCAAACAACAATGCTTTATAGGCTATATATGCATTGTATTCCAGTCGTTCCAGCATATCATTTGCTTTATGCAGTGTTTCTTCCAAAACTAAAACACCATGTTTATTCAGCAGCATAACCTTTGACAGTACATCGTCCCCTAAACTTCTTACATGGCTGCTGACAATCTCCGCCAGTTCAGGAGAACAGGCTGGTGCAAAAGGCAAGCAGGGGATCTGTCCAAATTTTTGGGTGGCTTCTGTTAAATTCGGCATATCCATTCCCTGGGAAGCAAAAACCATGGATTCTCTGGCATGACCATGAAGCACACAGCCAACTTTACGATTTTCCCGATAACAGGCCATATGCATATTGATTTCTCTTGTCAGCCGACCATAACCTTCAATAATCGTTTCGTTCATATCCACAACAAGAATTTGATAAGGAGACAAGTCACATAAATGATTCTGAGACATCAATGTCGGCGTCATGATAATATGTTCATCATTCAGGCGTACACTAATGTTTCCTCCTGCCGCGTTTGTTCCATAACGCTGATAAATGTTTCTTGTAATTTTACATAAATCTTCTCTTTCTGCTTGATAAAGCATCAAATTCCTCCTAAATTGTATTTTGACAGACAGTCAATTCTACCTGACTCATCAGCTGTTCTGCTTCAACAGGATCAAAATAAGAACTATCTTCATATTGCACTTTACTGGCTGCACAGGCACTTCCCGTTTTCAACGCCGCTTCAATATCCCAGTCTTTGGAAAAAGCTGCCAGAAAAGCACCCACAAAACAATCCCCTGCTCCAGTGTCGTTTACTTCGTTCACTTTCGGTGCTTTTACCTGATACCTTTTCCCTTCATAGCAGCAAATGCTTCCCAGCTCTCCCTTGGAAGCAACAACGCAGGTGATTTTCTGTGCCAGTTGATTCAAGGCATAGTCAGCAGAGCCCTCTTCAGACAGGAGCAGCTCAGTCAGCTCAAATTCATTGGGCTTGATAAAATCCACACCTAAATCAACAGCTCTCACCAATGCTTCTCCTGACAAGTCACAGGCAATAAAACAGTTTTTTCCCTTTAAACCTATGATCAGTTTTTCCAAATCAGACAAATTAAAATTCTCCGGCAATGATCCGGCAATCAGCACAACATCTTCAGCAGTCACTTGTTCCTCCAAATAAGCCAACAGCTCGTTTTTTATACTCTCTGGCACTAAAAAGCCGGGTTCTGTCAACATAGTCGTCCCCTGATTATTGGGTTCAATAATAACTATGGATTCTCGTGTCTGCTCATCTGGTATTTTCAAAAACAGATGTGAAATATTCTTCTGTTCCAGTACCTGTTCAAATTTCTCTAAATTCTTTTCTCCGGCAAATCCCAATGCTAGATTAGGGATGCCCAAACGCGACATCGCATAAGAGCCATGGGTTCCCTTTCCCCCAATATCATAAGTAACTTTTGCAGCTCGATTGGTTTTTCTTTTTGACAAATGCTTCTCCAGAAACACCAGACGATCAATAGCCGGATTTAACGTAATTGTATAAATCATAGACTTCCCTCTTTTATTTTAAGCGTATTTAAAATATATTCTAAAAAATACTATGAAAACTTAACAGCAGTACGATTTACACTCGTTTTTCCACTCCTTCCCTCCTATGCCGCAGACCTGTTATCTAAGAGGGGAAGCGAACACTTTACAGTGCGCATCATTGAGCTAAGTTTACTCTCCTGACACGCTTTCTTACTGCGCTTTTTATCTCAGAACGCTCAATGTTAGAGGCTCACTATCAAGGGCATTGGCTATTTAGAACAGAGTTTTCATAGATTATTTTGAGTTGCCATTTTAAGCTTCTGATGTTTCAAATATTTCACCATCTTCTGCCTGCTGTGCTGCTTTTGCTTCGTCCAGAAGTTCATGGTAGTAGAAGAGGAAGCATATCACCCAGACAACAAGGATAATCAGCGGAATAAAGTTTCCTTCCAAAAACTTGAAGACATGGGAGAATGCATACGTAAACACAGGTCCATCAATTGAACTATTGGAGATCATTTTCCCAGCTTCCAGCTGTACAGCACCGGTTGTATTTGCCAAGTCGGTCATAAACGGTGCAAATGCAGTACCGACCCACAGGAAAATCGGCGAGCCAATTGTACACAGAATAATCATCCGCAGCAAATTTCCTCCTGTTACAAGGAAAGCAGGCACTGCCAAAGCTATATTGATAATTCCCGCAAACGGAAGGAGTTCATTTCCCAGTAAAAACATTGAGAAAATCAAGGTGACAGGAACTGAATAAATAACAGCCAGCCAGATTTCATTTGAACCGCCCATAAACGGCCAATCCAATCCGACAAGTAAAGTTCTGCCTTCAAATTTCTTATTCATAAAGTCACTTACTGCCTCTGAAATAGGGGATAGCGCGTGCATAAAATACTTTGTGATTACTGGAAACAGCGTTAACGCAGTGGCCGCCTGAATAGCCAGAGTCAGAGTTTCTGCAATTGTGTAGCGGGCAAGGACACCAAAAAGACAGCCTAAAATGAATCCAAGCACATGATTCTCAGCAAAAATCCCAACTTTATCTTTTAGTGCTTCTGCATCAAAGTCTCTATTTAGTGCCGGAATTTTCCTCAACAGCTTGTCAATCGGATAAAAAATCGCTGCAAGAAAGACCATTTTATGGGTACAGGTTACGCCGGGAATTCCTGATAATATTTCAATCCTGTGCTGATGTGCATCCGCACACTTCAACTCAAATATAACTTGGATCGCTGCAACTCCGAATGCAAGCGGAATACTCCCGGTAATCCCTACAACAGCAACAGCCGTAAATATTTTCCCCCAAACATTCCAGAGATCGGCATTAAAGGTATTGGTTTTATTGATAACCAGCATAACGACATTGATCCCTATCATTAAAGGAAACATTAAAAATGCATACGGCCAGGACCACGAGATCGTTGACATGGTAGTCCAGCCGCCATCAACAATCGGCAGTGAAATACCAGCTGTATCCAGCATTGCTTCTGCCGCCGGACTTATCGCTCCGGTCATAAAGTTGATCAGCATCGTCATTCCCATGAAAGCAACCCCAAGTGTCAAGCCTGAACTGATGGCATCCTTCACCTTCATTCCTACAATCAGTCCTGCGATAATAATAATAATCGGAACAAAAACAGCTGCACCTAAACTCAATAGATAGTTAACAATATTACTCAGTATCTCCATCATTTTTCCTCCTCATTCTTATGAGTTATTCACTGCAAATATCAATCAGCTTTTGAAGCTCTGCTTCCTGTCCCATCCCTGTTAAAAATGCAATACCATTAATGACAGGAATCGGATACTCTTTTTTCGTTTTTGTAATTGTGATATACGCCACGCTTGAATCCATATAACGATCTACTGATTTCAAATCCACCGCCTCCACATAAGCATCTACTTTCCGTTCTTTTAAAAGACGACTCACTTTACTTGCAACAGTCTGAGATGTTGCCACTCCGCTTCCACATGCTACAATAATTCTTTTCATCTTCTTCCTCCTGATCTGCTGAACAGCTTTTAAGTATAAGCCTTACAGCATTTTTATCTATCTGATAGTTATTTCTTTTTTTGATACTGCCATTTTTTTCTTAAAATAACTCTGAAAATTCCCACCAAATCTGCAACAAATTCCTCCTGTCTCTTTCAGCTGTTGACTCCTGCCGTACACATGCATCTATTTCTGCTGCTATTTTTACCCTGATAATTATTCCGGCTGATCAAAATTCTTTTGAATAACAGCCATGACTTCTTTGCACGTTCTCACCTCTAATAATTGCTGCACAGCTTCATCATTTGATAAAAGATTCATCAGCTTCTGCAAGGCGATCACCTGATCACCGTTTTTCAGAACACCCAGCATAAAGATTAACTTTGCCTGTATTTTCCCTTCAGCAATGCCCATCGGTTCAAATTCAATACTTTTTTGCGGAATAATCACTGCAATAAATGGTTCGTTCAGATTCTCCGGATCAGCATGCGGGATTGCGACTCCAACTGTTGTTGTCTGAATCCCCGTGGGAAACTGTTCTTCTCTCTTTAAAATACTTTGATAATAGTTCTCTTTCACATAGCCTTCTTTGAACATGTAATTGTTAAACCATTTAAACAATGCTGTTCGATCTTCCAGTTCCTGTTCAATAAAAATCAGTTCTTCACTAAATAGTTCTGTCCCCACCATATTTTTCACCTCTTTATGTCTTTCGAATAATACATTTTTTACTTTTATGTGATGGTACTCAGTCCTCGTTCAATCAAAGAAAAGAGGTCTTCGTCCAATCTCACATTACTTAACTCTTGCTGTATCTCATTTTCCAGAAAGAGCTGATTTATTGTTAAAAGCCACTCCACATGTTGATTTTCAATGGATGGTGCCAATGCAATCACTATTTGCATATTCTCTTGATTCGGCAGCTGTACTTTTTCTTTTATCAAAAGAATCTGATAGTCCGGCTTTATCACGCCATATTCAGGCTTTGCATGCGGGAGATAGCATTCATGGGCAATCATCATATAGGGATAGTCCTGATGGAAAATTTCTTTACATTCGCTAATGTATTCTTTCGTAACAGAATGGCGCTCCTCTAAAGGCTGGAAAACCTCAGTCAATGCCTCATCCAGAGTTGCTGTTTCAATGACTGTGACATGTTTCGGTGTCAAGCGAAAATAATCTTCTTTCACAGCAACTTCCTGTTGATTATTTTGGGTATAAAAGCTTTCGATGCGCATAAACGCATCTTCCTTACAAAATTCTGGAAACAAGTCGCTAAGATAGCCAAACAATTCTTTTGTCTTTTTAGTTACGTCCTGATTAATAGCAAGTTCCACCTGCATTTTGATTTTCTCCCTTGCCTCTCTGTCTAAAACCGGCGGCACTAAAAAAGTCGTAATTTCTGTGTGAATCGGAATGGTTGTAAATATAAAATCAGGATCAAAACCACTCTGAGAAACTTCGTGAATAGCATAAGCTCCAACAAATTCTATTTTTGGAAACAGCAGCCGCAGATTTTCCAGTAAAAGCTTGGAAATAGACATACCGCTGCGGCATAACACCATCGCTTTAAAAACCGGTGCTTCAGTTTCTTCAGCAGTGTGCATCATGGAACTGACCACAATCATTGCAATAAATACAATTTCTTCTTTCGGGAATGCTCTTCCTGTAAGCTGTTCAAATACGGTGACTCCTTCCTTAATCTTTGAATACAGCGGTTTATATTCTTCGATAAAGACATCAGTCAAAGGATTCTTTATATTCATACTCAGCAGACACCGATAGATCGCCGGTCTTAAATGGAGCAGAAGCTTCTCTTTCAAGCCTTCTCTGCTGCGAAACTGCATCACGCATTCTTCTTCCAAAAAGACAATAAACTTATCCATCGCCCGTACAAGCTCTTCACTTTCCGACAGGCTCAATTTTCTGTTAATCATTGTTGCTGACAGAATTTGCAGAACCAGGTACAACAAATCATTCTCATTTAAGCCGAAAACATTTCTGAATATATCTGCATACATCGGAAATTCTTTTGTATTCTTGATATCATATTTCTCAAATTTAAAATGCCAGTTACTTGTAAACAATTGCGCCCTTCGAATCAGAAAAGCCAATACCAGCGGCAATTCTTCCATACTTTCCTCTGTGAACGTAAGCTGCGCTTTTTTCTGAAGATGCGCCAGTCTTCTTTTTAGCAAAAACACTTCGTATTCCTGAACAAACCCTGTTTCCAGCAAAAAATATTTACCGGAAGGCTGCTTTAATAAATTTTTCAGTATATTAACTAATTCATTTCGAATGATAAATTCGGATCCAAGTAAGGTATATCCTGATTTTCTTGAATATTTCAGGAATATTCCGCTTTCCTCCAAGTCTTGCTTCAAGCGTTTAACATCTGCCAATGCAGTATTTTTGCTTACAAGCAGCTGATCCGCCAGTTCCTGAAGATTCAAATCCTCTTCACTTAACAGCAAATTCAAAAAGAGAAGGGCTTTTCGATAATCCGCTTCATAATAAGTAAACAGTATCTGCTTATGCTTTTTAAGATAGCCATAACATTTTTCCCGATCTTTATCTGATAAATAAATCTGCTGATTTTCAATACCAAGTTCGGAATTGAGAGTATGGTTGATCGTCTTTAAATGTTCTATCAAATCCATTTGTGATAAAAGATTTGAAGACAGGAGTTTCTCTATCACTAGGTTGTCTCTTTGCAGAATATCTTGAATCAAGGCCATTTCCAAACTATCCATCATTGTCACCCGCTTTCTAATTCTATCTTAACTGAATAATTGGTGTATCCTTTCTGTTTTCATCACAAAATGTAACCGCTATCTTTTTTTAAATTGGGATGTTCTCCTTTTCTTTTTTATTTATTCCTTATAAAATGTGAAACAATTCCCTTTTTTGACTCTAAACTTTTGCTTAGCTGTTTTCTCCTATATTTTCTATCAGAAAAAAGTGTCTCCCACGTTTAACAGACAGTAAAAAAAGGAGGCGAGTTCATAACTCACATTCACCTAATCCTCTGACATAAGCTGATTAAATTCCAAATAATAGCCGTCTAAAAAAGGACCCAACCCATCAATGATACAACGGAGGATTGGAAAAATAATTGCAACAGCTCTGATCTTGTATTTCTTTTCTATTTTTTGACCTTCCGCTTTCAGCTCTCTGTTAAATTCCTGCTTTTCAAAGAAAGAGAGTAGAAAAATCCCTATGGAGATAATTACGACTGCTCCAAACTGAATGCCGTCCATTGTACCTCCCAGTAAAAAGAAAGTCAGCAAAGTTGAAACAGCACCCGAAAAGTTGCTTATGGGAGAAGAGATAGATAATTCGATATAGCGCAAACCAAAATAGCCGATTGCCATTGATAGAATATACATCAAAGAAACCGACAAATAGAGAATTATATTACGTCAATCATAGGCAATCCCCTCATAAATGACATAGTAGAACAATACATGAAGCCCCCTGACCAGACCAACCATTACAGTCGTTTTTGTTGCAGTAAATCAGTCTCTCTGATTATTTCCTTTTTTGTAAAACAAATCTGCTGCTCGCCATGCCAAAACTGTTAGCAGTGCAGGTAGAAACCACATGCAGACACCCCATTCCCTTAAACATTTTCATCTTTAATAAGGTAAGGTAAAGGATAGAGACGGTCAATAAAAATATTGTCGTATCATTATGTTTTCCTATCTAATATTTCGAATTAGCTTTTATAATGATTGTTATTGGTTTAGCAGGGTTGACCTGCTGAAACTATTTCCATTTAACAACAGTTTTTCACCAGCTTTTCATGACAAAAAATCCAGAACATGATAAAATACTACTGAACAAAGTGAGGTGAAATGATGTGGTAGCATTTATTATTTACTGGGCAGCAATCCTGGTATGTATTGCATGGGGTGTATTAAGTCTCGGCTTTTCAGTTTTCTATCTGTCT
Source organism: Enterococcus sp. CWB-B31 (assembly GCF_020567645.1). Lineage (NCBI taxonomy): Bacteria > Bacillati > Bacillota > Bacilli > Lactobacillales > Enterococcaceae > Enterococcus > Enterococcus sp. CWB-B31. The sequence goes on along the minus strand of NZ_JAJDJW010000001.1, from coordinate 253,361 downwards.
CGCAAGGAAAATGGAAACCTTTGGGCTTTCGCTTTATTCAATGTACTTGCTGGTATTGTATTAGCAATTGTATTGGTTATTTATAAAACATGGGATTTCGATATCACGACTTATTCAAGTCTGATCTACGCTATTTTAGCAACATATGGTGTAATGACTGTCTTACAGGCGATTCTTGGGAGAGAACCTAAAACACCGGCTAAAGCATAAAAAAACGTAAATAAAAAGTTCAGGGCATGTATGTTGCTGAATGTTGAAAGCTAGATTCAAAATCTGATTTTCAACATTCAATGCAACGAATGTCCTGAACTTTTTTATTATTCAATTCATTATTAATCAATAATACTTGGAGCCCTACTCACCCAATCCGTTATCCTGATTTTGAGTATTCTCGTATTGTGGAATCTCCCTTAGATTTCTGAGACTGATATCCAGATATATCATTACTTTTTCAGTTTAGACAATTGTCCTCCCCGCAATCGATTGCTCATAATTATTCGTAGTATCAAGAAAGAGAAAACGAATCATTTTTTTAGTAAGTGCACTAATTCCAGTCAGGCAAATTTTCTGATAGATAAAAAATCTATAAAGTAACCCGTCAATTTGTTAAGAAGAAAGCTTTTATGCTTCTTCTGTTGAACAAGGCTCTTCCCCCCCCTTAGTCAATAGCCCTTGTAGAGTAATTAAAATCCTTTCAAGAAAAATCAACGGGCAGGAATCATCACTCCTTTGTTTAAGAAATAATTGCTTTAGAAGGAGCAGAAAGAATAAAAGCTGATGTTATGAGGAATACGAAGCAAGGAAGAAATAATACATTTCTTTTCGTAGGCTTCAGTATAATAATTGTTTCTTTCTATTTTTATGTAGTTTCTAAAAAAAGAAGATACACTTCACCTTTAGCAAGTGGGAAATAAATACCCAACTTGTTAGACATGAAGCATATCTTAAAAGAGTTATTCAGTTACTGTTTATCTATAGAATTTAAATCTTTTTTTATTTGAGTTGTAGAAATTTCAGGTGTTCGTTCTAAATAAATGACTTTAGCATCTGTTTTTTTCTCAATAAAGTCAAACTTTCCAGCCCAATCATCGCCCATGACAAAAGTAGAGACATTGTGTGTAAAAATATCTGAAACCTTTTGTTCCCAACTCTCCTCAGGAATCACCTGATCTACATAGCGGATAGCCTCTAGCAGTTGCTTGCGTTGTTCAAAAGAGAAGTAAGGTTTCTTTTTTTTCTCTTTAATACTAAATTCATCTGTGGAGAGAGCGATAATCAAAAAATCGCCTTTTTCTTTGGCACGTCTTAACAGATTTATATGGCCATAATGAAGCAAGTCAAATGTTCCATAAGTTATTATTTTTTTCATTGAAAACATTCCTTTTGTCCGAAGCAAGAAGGTATTGTGGATTCGTTTATTTTTTTTCTTTTACATTAATCTTATTTGCAGAAATATAACCATATTTAGTGATAAGTCTAGGTGTTCCACCATCTGACCATCCAATACCTAAAACTTCTATTGTAGTGTATTTATAAAGTTTCTTATTTGTTTTACTGTATTTTGAGAACTCAACTGAGTCATAAACAAACAAGCTATGAAGAAGTCGTATTTTTTTTACAGTTGGATCAATGACAAACCTGTCATAATCGTTTCTTACCAGAATTAGATTAGTCAAATTAAGAATTATTCGATGATTATCACTTGTAACAAAATAAGTATTTTCAGTAGAACTATCTATTAGATAACCTTTTACATCAATAATACTTCCAGCAGAATAAATTGATCCATCTTCTTTTTCTATATCTGTTTTTGCAGCTAATTTTAATGGAAATTTGTACTTTGAAGTATCTAAACTCTGCAAAGAAACATCCGTGGAATCATTAGAATAGCTATAATTAGATCTGTAAGAAGAAACAAAGCCAGTTTCTACTTTGAACACAGGATTTCCATTTTGATTAAAGAGTCTTTCAAGTACTTGAAAATATTGGTTAGCTAGGTTGTTTTTTGAAGATGGTTGCGTCAATTCAGGATCATGGTAAATTTGCAGGTCTTTTACTGGTGCAATATAATCACCAGATTTTGCAAAAATAAATGAAGCAGCTATGATTTCATTATCTGATTCATTAAGCTGTTCAATCAAATACTCCATATTATTATTTTTGAGAGCCAATTGTTTTTTTTCGCTTAATTTATAAATAAATTCCGTTATTTTTAAATTCACATTCATATCAATAGTGAAAAAATCTGTCATATTTTCTAAGTAAGTATTTCGGGCCCCCTCATCAGTGATAATCATATTAATTTCATGTAATAGATCTTCTAAACTAAATAATGTTTTGAACATATTTTTTTCATTAAGTTCGTCCAACTCGTTATAAGTGTGCAACTCTCCAGCACGAAATTCTTCATAGTCTGGAATAAATTGTATAACTGGAATTTTACTTTCTACAGCATCAAATAGATAAGAAGAAAAATCTGTAATCATCATTTCATAATCATCTACAGAAATAACTGCCGAAGAAGACAATATACTAACATGCTTATTAGTTAATGCAATATCAGATAAAATATCATTAAATATTGGGTGTAATTTTATATCTAGTTGGAGTGACTGTTTCTTCAAATATTCTTCAATTGCTACAGATTGAGTTAATTCAATTAATGTTGCATAAAATTTTGATTTTTTGAAAGCTTCTATATTAGGAATCCAGCCGCCATTAACATTTTTTCCTATCATAACTGATGATCTCCAAGAAGGAGCGTATAAAAGTTTTCGTTTTTGAACAGATGGGTTAATTCTATATAATTCATCTTCAACTGTCTTTTTCGATGAAATTGAATTAAAACGCGGCATACCGACAGGTAAGAGCTGTTCAGATGAATAACCATAGATATCAATATAGTTTTTATATTCTTGTTTTGTAGAAGTTACAATACCAAGTATATGTTTATTTTTTTCATTACTCAGAAGTCGGGGCATATTAGCATGCAAAACACCATGTTGTAGATAAACCACATTCAAATTGAATAGTCCTGAAAGTTTATTAACATCTACAATCGGGAAAGGACAAAAAATTTCTACATCCTGAAAAGAAGAGATAATGATTTCTGCATTAATAAAGAGTTCTTTATGCTTATCTGTAGCAAAATAGACGATGTTTCTTTGATCAATTGCTGAAGATAATATTATATTTTCAACTTTTGAACCTCTGTGTAAAACATAGTACCTAGTTATTCCATCATCTAATGATATATCGTGAATAAATTGATAGTATGCATTATCTATAGCTGTACTAGAATCGGAATAGAGCCAAATCTTAGCTGCATTATCAATTGTTTTATAAATAATAGCTTGTGCTAATGTATTATTTTCAAGTTTTTCTAATTTTTGCAAAAAACCAATTTCTAAATAAGGGGAATAACTTGCAGAATGTTTTCTTATATACAATGTAGAATTACTATCAACTAAAGAAAAAATGAAGCCATTTCTTACAACAGTATTTTTCCCAAGCTCATTTGGAAAAAGACGATTATTTAAAACTGAGACTACCTGAGGACAAAATTCTTTATTATCTAAGTAGAAACCTACATTTAAGTTTCCTTCAATTAGATTTTCAAGAGGAATACTTATATTTATTGCAAAAAATTTATGTGTTTTTATTTTATTTCGGTAATAACTGTATGAAGATTCAAAACTACAAATTTCTTTTTCTATATCCCCATTCCTGTAAAAAAATTTGGGGTTCAAGATTGCTCCAAAGTGAAGTTTGAAAAAACCTGAGAGCAGCAATCTATTATTTTTTATATCTAAATCAGTCCAAAAGTATTCCACTTTTTTGTCAATTCTAACTAGTTCATTCTTTTGATAATATTCAATACTATTTTCTCTGCATTTGTAGTCAATTGAAATTCCCTTAAGCTCAGCAATCATGTCCATAAAAAAGGAATCCCAATTTTTTGAATTTTTGAGTCCTTCTAAAATTATTTCAGAATTAATATAGGCTAATATTTTTTTAAACTCATCCAGCCATGCAGCATATTCAAAGTGATTTAAATGTTTAGGGAGTAATTTTGTTCCTAACCAACGCCAGCCATACTCATTTAATAAAACTCCTTGAACATATTTGGGGATTGTATTATCCATTCTTTTAGTAGCTTTAATCAATGTTTTTGACCATGTCAATAAAATATCTGAAGCCTGTACAGGATTTGCATATTTATCGACTGTAGAAAAACCAGATTTTAAGTAATCATAAGTAAGCCCTTCTTTTACATAGCCAATACAATTTTTTCTTATAATATATTGGGTTACAAATAAAGAATCTTCAGCATACGGTAATTCTTCATCAAAATAGATTTTTTCGTCTTCGGGAAGATTTTTAATTACTACGTTTAAGCGAGCCTGTGATATGTGATAATTCAAATCTGTTGGGTAAAGTCCAGATCCATTTTTATATAATGTATTTTTGACAGAATCATTTATTTTTCTGTAAATAAATTTTTGGTTCGAATTCCTTACAAGTTTATATTCTTTGTAATCTTTAGGAAAACCATATTTTGCAAATACTTCAATAGGATATTCATATAAATATCTTTCAGGATAAGCAACTATATCAGTTTCTTTTCCTGTATCAGATTCAAGAAAATCAATAATCGGTTCAAAATGATTATTTGAGTATGTATCATCAGCATCTAAAAATGTAATGAACTTTCCAGTAGCTACTTTAAGCCCTAAATTTCTGGCTTTTGATACACCATTATGATATCCATCTAATATAATTATATTTGTATCCAATCTGTTTTTCCATGCATTGATAATTTCTCTAGAATTATCTGTAGAGCCATCATCAATAATAACAATCTCCAATTCTTCAATTGAAAGATTTTGATTATTATAAATGGATATTAAAGCATCTTCTATCGTATCTTCAGCATTGTACACAGGTATAATAACAGAGATCAACATTTTTATTTAGCACCTTTCTGCATAAATTGTATTTTTCTTAACACCTAGTGCTCCAACCAAATTATAAATGATATTCAATGGTAGAATATTTTAACTTGTATGATTCAATGACAAGAACAAGTATCTGCTAATTAATAGGAGAAAATGAGGTTGTGACAAAGCTTCTCCATGCGACGAGTAACCGCAGGAGCAGAAGTGTTCTGTCTCAAGAACCAGATAGGTATCATGCATCATCTACTCTGACAAGTCAATCGTAGTGATTTATATCAATAAGTCGGAATATACGAAAATTGTCAAGAAACACTAGTTATAAAATGAATAGCTGTGAATTGATACCTCCCTTGAGCTACTCATATTTTCAGTATCATTCAACTTATTTCCAGAACTGCTGTCTCTACGAGTCTAACGATTCTCGAGACAAAACATTACGCTGTATCCGTTTGTCTGCATCTACGGTTCTCACTACACTTCGTTTCGATCTCATCAATTTCTAAATGGCAGAGCCGCTAAGAATTGAAGGACTTCGTTCCGATCCTCGAAGCATGGAGGGGCTTTGCTCCTACGCTTCTTCGAATGCTCGTCGCATGTCTGGGGGGCAGGTATGAACTTGCTCCTACGCTTCTTCGAATGCTCGTCGCATGTCTGGGGGGCAGGTATGAACTTGCTCCTACGGTTTCTTCGAATGCTCGTCGTATGTCTGAGGGGCAGGTATGAACTTGCTCCTACGGTTTCTTCGAATGCTCGTCGCATGTCTGGGGGGCAGGTATGAACTTGCTCCTACGGTTTCTTCGAATGCTCGTCGCATGTCTGGGGGGCAGGTATGAACTTGCTCCTACGGTTTCTTCGAATGCTCGTCGCATGTCTGGGGGCAGGTATGAACTTGCTCCTACGGTTTCTTCGAATGCTCGTCGTATGTCTGGGGGGCAGGTATGAACTTGCTCCTACGGTTTCTTCGAATGCTCGTCGCATGTCTGGGGGGCAGGTATGAACTTGCTCCTACGGTTTCTTCGAATGCTCGTCGTATATCTGGGGGGCAGGTATGAACTTGCTCCTACGGTTTCTTCGAATGCTCGAATCATACAAAGACTGAAACACTGTTTATTCGGTTTTAGGGATCTCAGACATACTTTTGTCACAGTCCCACTCCCGTACTGGCTATACGTTTCTTGGATTAGAAGCATAACTATATTTTTAATTCAGTCAACGGTCAACACACTAATCTTTATTAAGGTATTACACTATCTTAATAAATCTCTTATAGTGTTTAGCTTTTTAGTCAATTCAGTATTTTTATGTTTTTCCACAGCTATTTCTTTTGTCTTTTTCTCTTTATACCAGTCTAATCCAAAACTTAAGCGATTTATTTTTTCACTATCAGAAACACTAATTATTGGTTTTACAGGTTTTTCATAATTAATTTTGGCTAATACTTCATCTATAGGAGCAAATTTTCTGTTTCGATCTTTAGAAAAAATTGTTTCTATACCATTAGTATTTAAAAAATCAAGATAATGATCAAAATTATGTTCCTGTTGTCTTTCAGGGGACTTGAAATCTGTTTCTTCTACATATTGGCTAAGTGGTTTATCATAGTCTATTAAATGAAGAGGTATAGAAGGTAGCTTATGATATGAAACAAGTTCTCTGACTCTGGCATCACTTGCAATAGTTAGGCTTGGTGTACCGTTAATTGTTGCTGTAATGTTTCCATGTAATCTACTCCCAACACTAAAGTCTACTGTTTTCATATAATCAAACCAACTTTTGGCATTTAAGAAAAATTTTACTTTTCCTTCTTTATAAAAATCACTTTCAATTGAATAAGGGTAACTATCTGCGGTATGTGCAATCGAAGGACCACCTAAATAGCCAGTTACCATTTCACTCCAGACTTGAGGAATAAAAAAATGATCAGGAAATTGTTTGCTTATACTGACAAGATAGTCCATTAGGTCTTGTGACATACCTTGGGTTCCATTTAATGATATTCTTGAATTTTCTTGCAAATTAATTTCTCTAAGAGTTAGATTTCTACCAAAAGTATAAAGTGAAGGACACCCAATGACTGAAAAATCTTTTTCTGGTGTATAGCCTAATTTGGTGAGATATTCTGCAGTAATTTCACCACGTAAACCAATCATTGAAGATTTTTCCAGTGCCGCATTGATGAATGCTTTAGTATCATCATCAAATACAAATTTTTCCTGTAGATTAGGCTCATAGGAAGCGCGCATTCCAATTCCTAGTATACAAATAGGAATCTTTAAACGCTTAAAAAGTTCGGTATACAATTTCAAATATTTTCTGAAATCAGGTCTGAATGCATCTGCAAAAGGAAGAACATAGAGATCAAAATTTTCATTAATCCAATCAGCTCTGTTAGGATCCATAATTAATCCATCTGGAGTTAAAGTATTTACTTCATCATATAATAGTCTATATACAGAATATTGATAAACTAAATTTCCAACATTTACTCCAAAGCGATCTTTTTTTAATAATTCTTCTGCTGTATAATTTTCTAATGGTGTCATTGCTGATCTAATTAAAATGCGCATAGTTTTTCTCCTTAAGTTGCTGTTTTTAATAAATATTTATTGATTATTGTATTTCTATCAAATAATCAATAATCCGTTCTGATGATCGACCATCCAAGTAATCAAAGCTATATTCGATAAATTTTTCAATTTTTGGTATATCAGCCTTAATTTGCTCATCAAGTAAATGAATTAATTCATCAGAAGAATAAGCTACTGGGCCAGGTACAAATTGTTTAAAATCAAAATAAAAGCCTCTTTTCTCAATATATTCATCCAAATCAGGAGTGAAAAATATAATCTTCTTCTTTAATAAAGCATATTCAAAAATAACTGAAGAATAGTCAGTAACTAGAACATCTGCAATGATTAACAAATCATTTATTTCTCTAAATTCAGAGACATCAAAGAAAAAATCCTTATATTTATCAGAGATTGTATATTCTTTTATAAAAGGATGAAATTTTATAAGACAAATATAGTTTGAATTGGCATACGTTTCATATAGCTTTTCGTAGTCAAGCCAGTCATTAGGATAGTAAGCTGATAATTGTCCGTTTCCTCGAAAAGTCGGTGCAAATAGTATTATTTTTTTATTGATTATAAAAGGAAGCTTCGTCTTTAAATATGTTTCAATTTTTGACATTTTTTTTAAGTCAAAAAATAAATCTGTACGAGGTAGACCTAAAGGCAGGATGGTAGATGGAGAAACACCAAACCCTTCCGCATACTGTTCTATAACATTTGAAGAACTGACAAAAACTTTAGTATAATTTTTATGGTTTTTTGATTTTGGAGAAGGTCCACCTGGAAGACCCATTCGACTATAACCAAATTTTTTAAAAGCACCTGCAGCATGCCAAACTTGTATTAGATCTGTTTCTTTCCTTATTTTCAGTTGATAGATCAATGGAAAAAAATCATCAATAAGTATGTATCGGCTTCTGGCCAATGACCATGCGAATTTAATAAGATAAAAAAGAGTTTTCTTGTCATTTATTGATGCTTTTAAAAAAAAGACACTTGAAAACTGTTTATTTCTTCGATTAATTTCTGTATATAAGTACTCCAAATTTCCCGATAAAGTGGCTCGACTATCTGAGGCAAAGGTTATTCTTTTTTTATTGATGGGAATAATAGAAAAGCACATATATAATATTTTGAAACTAAATGTTTTTGCCTTTCTAAATAGTTTCAATAATTTCATCTTTTTATCCTCATTTCCGGTTTGAAAAGTTTAATACTGTAAAAATGATATTTAATTAGAGATTCATTAACTAGAAAAGATAAGTAAATATCATTTTAGTAGTGAAAGAGGGAATTAATTTAATCTTTTTGACAATACCCTTTTATAGCTGTTACTTATTATTTCCAAATGAGTATAGTTCTCATCAACTTCCTCAAAAATGATTTCTGGATACTCGTGAGACAACTGTAGTAACTTTTTATAATCATAATCTGATTTTCCTGTAACAATCATAATTTTTTCAGGGAAATCAGGTTTTATTTGTTCCCTTTGTTGAATCTGTTTAAATAGAGCAGAATCATTATTTGAAAGCTCAGCTTTTAGTGTTGGTACTTTTAATATATCAATGTAATGAGCAATGTCCAGAATTGGTGCAATAAGGGTTAAACTAGTAAGTTGTTTCATATCTTTTCCAACATGGTAGGCACCATATCCACCTTTTGAAGTTCCAACAAAATGGATTTCTTCGTAATTATTCCCGAGATTTACAATGAAATTTTGAATATTAGAGACAATCATTGAACCAAAATTAGTCATATACCACCCATGAATATAGTTGAAATCATCTTCAAGATAGACAAAATCATAGTTAGGATTATTTAATGAGTATTTAAAAAACTGATATTTATCATGTTGAAATAATTCATTCATTGTCTTATGGGTTATTTTATTTTCTTGTCTGTGGATCTCAGCCAGACTTGCTCTTTTTCCTTGAAAAAAAATCATTAGTTTTTTTCCATTATTATTTTTGTAACCATATTTAATCTTTATTTGTCCATCCACATAAACACGTTGCTTAATTTTCTGCATTTCTTTACTCTTTTGTTTTCTTAAATTGGAAGCATCAAAAGATAAGAAATCTAACAGCTTTTTCATTCGTTCTATTTTGTCAAATGTAGAAATTTGGATAGGATCAATATGCTTAAAATCATTTATAATCATTATATTATTTGAATAGAAATCAGAAGAAGATTGAGCAGATTTATCTATAACTGCATCAAGCAAATTAAAGGTTATAAATCTGTTGAACAACATTTTCTGCCAAGTATTTTTAAGTATTTTATCTAAATTTTCTGAGATAATAATGTTGGGGTACTCGACATTAACAGATCCATTATCCAAAAGTGCCTGATACATCTCGGTAGGTGTCCTATATATATTTTGCATTCTCATACCATCCTAAATTTCAGTAGTTGCTTTTTCTATCAAACATATTTTTAAGATAATTTCATTAATAGTTTCAACAGCTTTAATATTGTTGGTAACATGTTCATCTACTGCCAAGTGCTTTGTTTTTTCACTCAAGGTTCCTTTTTTCATTTTTATACAAAAATTTTGTATATCTGATAGTTCAATAGCTTGAAAAAAGTCGTATTTAATAAAAAAATTTTTGTTAAAAAAACCAACATTCTGTTCATATTCTTCTAGATCGGGAGTCCAAATCAAGATGGGCCGTTCTGTAATACTGTAATCAATCATCAAAGAAGAGTAATCGGTTATCAATAAATCACTGGATAAGAGCTCCTCATATAGCTGATCTGGACGGACAATATAATCATCGCTAACTCCCTTTGATTGAACGTAAGGATGAACAGATAACTTTAGTTCAAAACCAGGCATCTCTTCCTCAAATAATTTGATTAGTGTTTGAATCAAATGAAGAGAATAGTCCTCATTACCTTTTCTATATGTAGGTGCATAAAAAATTTTAATTTTTTCTGAAATTTGGTAGGGGAACTCTTCATAAATTTTTTTCGCTAGTTCTAGTTGTATTGCACCTGTGACCATTGTCTGTTCGATGGAAACTCCTAAAGCTTCTGCATAAGCTTTACGATCTTTCTCTGAATTGACGCATACTAAATCATAATTTTTATGTGGAATAAAATTTTTTTTGTTTTGCAAACTGTTACCAAAATGCTTAATGGTTCCTGCTGCATGCCAGATCTGAATAACTTGATTTTTTTTCTGTTTATATATTAAGGCGTTTACTGGAAAGAAATGATCATCAAGAATAATTATTTCGCTTTCTGCAATTAGCTTTGTAGCTTTGAAACAATTTTTTAAATAACTTGATTTCGTTCCTTTCCGGTTAAACATGAGTTGTTTGAATGAAAAAATACCATAAGCTTGTAAAGAAAGTCCGTCTTTTAATGCTTGCATAGAGGGAGACATTTCTTCACTACGTGAACTGCAAAATAGAATAGAATTTTTTTTAAAAGGTATAACGAAACTCCAAAATAGGTATAAAACAGAAAATATAAGCTTCAGTACATTTATCTTTAAATAAGCTAGATATTCCATTTCATCACGGCTTTTCCCCAAGTATTTTGCAGTTCGCACTCAAAGAAATGATGAATCTCAGAAATCGTTGAGATATCTTGAACGATACCGATTAGTCCTTCCAAGCGTTTTCTTGCATGCTCATGTTCATGTAAAAATTGAACAGTTTTCTCAAAATCTTCTCTACCACTACGGCTGCTTCCAACCATTGTCAAGCCTTTTTCTAAAACCATTCGAGTATTAATTTCTATCAGACGTTCAGAAACCCCCATAACAGCAATAGTTCCTTCCGGTTTTATGTGATCTATAATCTGATTGATAGCATCTTGACTGCCCATACCGCCAACGCATTCTACGGCTTGAGAAATCATTAAATCTAAAGGAATCTCATCAATTAAATAGATTTCATGAGCAAAAGAAAAATATTGAAGCTTTTCAGGATTTTTACCAAATACTATGATTTTAGATTTCGGAAAGAACCGCTTTAATAACAGGCTGGTAATAAATCCTAAATTACCATCTCCCCATACACCAAAAGATTCTATATCGCTATTCATTCTTTTTTGCATTCTTGATATTGAGTGAATTGCGACAGAAATCAATTCTGTATAGGCAGCTACCTCAGAAGGTAGTGAATCTGGTACAGTTACCAATCGGTTGGGTGTTGTAAAAACATATTCTTGCATTAATCCATCAAAACCGCTGGAGCGAAAACGTGAACTTGGTAAATAGTTCTCTTTAATGTGTTCAGAGCTTTCTGTAGGTGTATTCGGAACTAACACTACACGTTGCCCTCGTTTAAATGTTCCTGTTTTATCCAAAACAATTTCACCGATACCCTCGTGAATTAGCGCCATTGGTAATTTCTTCTTTAATACCTCTTTATCCCTTGAACCAGTATAGTAACGCTGATCTGCATGACAGATAGAAAGGTAGGTAGGTCTGACAATAGTTGTTCTATTTGAAATCTTCTCTTCTATGGAAAATTGTTCAAATTGTCTTGGACCTGTCAGACGAATCACTTGATTAATCATTTTCTCTCTCCTCAAGTAAAGCGTTAGCGATTTTTAAATCATAGGGTGCAGTAATTTTAATGTTGAATAATTCTCCATCCACCATTTTGACCTTTTCACCAGCTAATAAACAAATCTTACAGGAATCACTGAGAATATTTTTCTGTTCCTCCGTCAATAAACTATAGGATCTTTTTAGTACCTTGATATTAAACGTTTGGGGTGTTTGCCCTTGATACATCTCATCTCTGTTTGGAATATCAGAAATAATGTCTTGTCTCACTTGGACAATAGTATCAAATGCTGGAATTCCTGTATCAACAGCAGTGTAGTTCTCTGTTGCTGCTAAATTATCACTAATAATTCTCTTCGTAATAAATGGACGAACTGCATCGTGAATCAGTAGTACGTCTTTGTCTGTAATGGTATATTCTGTTTCAATATATTCTATGGCCTTATTTAAGGTATCATTTCGTTCTTCCCCACCTTCAATAACCACAATTCGTGGATCATCAGAGCCAATATACTTTTTGATTAAATCTTGAGTGTATTGAATCCAACTTTCTGAACAAGAAATAATGATTTTTTCAAAATCAGGGTTTAGTATAAACTTCTCTAAAGTATGAATAATAATTGGCTTATCTCCAAGTAATAAAAACTGCTTTGGCATTGTCGTATTCCCCATTCGTTTTCCACTGCCAGCAGCCATGATTTGTGCAAAGTACATAGTTTTTCCTCCAAGCATGATAATTAAATATAATCGACAAACTTTGCTCTGAATTTCAGATGTAGATGGGAGCCGATAATCAGTAGAATCAGAGCTGTCAACCAAAAGATCAGGGTATAATTTCCTTTTTCCCAGAACCAGCTTCTAGATAAAAAACTGTCTCGAAACCCTTCAATGATATAGTAAAAGGGATTCAATTTAAGTATATTGATCAATCCAACAGGTAAATTTCGATTTTCTATGTTCCAAATAGGACCTGAAACATAGAAGAGAACTCGGAAAATAGATTGCAACATAATATGATAATCACGTACTAAAGTAGTCAGTGTGGCATTCAAGATACTGAACGAAAAAATAAAAATAATCATTGCTGCAAAATAGTACAGGCTTTGCAACCAATAAAGTGTAGGATAGACACTTGCGCTAATCAAAACAATCAGTGTAATAAAGAACATCCAAAAAAAGTTCATTAAATTACTGACAATTGAAATGGAAGGAAGAGCACTTACCGGGAATTTCATTTTTGCCACTAAGCCAACATTCTTATAAATACTATTTGAAGCACCTATAATCGCGCTGTTGATAAAAAACCAAGTGCTGATTCCAATCATCATCCAAACAATAAAAGGAACGCCTTCAATTTCTCTACCTCCGTTAACCCCAAGTCCAAAAATCATATAGTAAATTCCAATTTGAATCATAGGATTTAAAATCTGCCACATTAATCCTAGATAATGACTTTGATAAGTCGCCTTTTCTTCATATTTAGACATCCGGAAAATAATACCCAGATTATTTAGTTGTTCTTTGATAATAATGAATACTTCTTTCATAATCTGCTCCTTTTATTCTCCTTGCGGGATAACCAGTATCTGTCCCACATTGATGTCGGTTGATTCTAAGTTGTTTGCCAGAATCAATGCATCAACTGTTGTTTGATGCTGGAAGGCAATATCCTCTAGTGTATCACCTTCTACAACCATATAATTGCCGTTTTCATCTACTGAGGTGCTACTTTCCGAAGTCTCAGGTTCAATTGAAGTACTTAGAACAGGCTCCACAGCTGGCAATGTTGAATCATATGTCACTATAGAGGCATGGGTTGAGGGTACTGTTGAATCGGCACTTCTTGATGAAGTCGATGTCTTCCTACTTTTTTTAGGTTCTTCCAGCTGTGTAAACATCGATTTAAACGGCTGATTAACCACACTGGAAATTGCTCGTCCACTAAAACTAACCATACTTAAAAACAGAGTCATCACCATCAGAAAAGCTAAGAAAACTCTTGTGCTGGCGGACATATTACGTCCTACTTGTATTGGTTCAGTATCTTTATTAATTTCTTTGATTTCAACTCGTGACATTTGGTTATCTTCAATTTTATTAATTTCCTCTCGGCGAAATCGTTTCAAACTGAACGTTTTCTGAGTAGATACCTGTTCTTCTTTGTAGTCGCTTTGTTCTTTCTTCGTTAAACCCTTGAACCATGTATTAAATTTTTTATATTCGGCAATCACTTCTTTGGTAGGGCCAAACATTTTTAACTGCCCATAGTGCATCCAAATCGTCTTTTCACACAGTTTTTCCACTTGACCTAATGAATGGCTAACAAAGAAAATTGTTTTGCCTTGTTCCTTAAATTCCATCATTTTGTGCAAGCATTTCTGATAAAAGGTGTCATCGCCGACTGCTAATGCTTCATCAATGATTAATATATCTGGATTCTGATGTACAGCTATCGCAAAACCTAACCGGCTTTTCATCCCACTGGAATAACTTTTAACTGGCTGGTTAATAAAGTCTCCTAATTCAGAGAAATCAATAATTTCTGAAGTGATTGCTTCGATTTCTTTATTGGTCATTCCCAACATCAGACACTTTAGCCGGATATTTTCCATTCCCGTAAGTGGTCCTTTTAGTCCGGCACCAATGGAAATGATGGAGGTTTCTCCATTGATTTCCAAACTACCGGAAGTAGGAGGGATAATTCCGCTTAAGATATTGGACAGTGTTGATTTCCCTGAACCATTAATCCCAATAATTCCGATAGTTTCTCCATCCTGAACTTCAAAAGAAACGCCTTTCAACGCCCAAAACTTTGGAATATTTTTTCTTTTAATTGAAAAGAGACTTTTTAGTTTATCTGATTTTTTCTTGAGCAGATCGTATTCTTTTGTGATGTATTGTGCTTTTACTTTATACGTCAATAGACTTCCCTCGTTTTATAGTAGTATTAGGGTATAGACATACATAGTACCCAAACTAGTTATTTTCTATTTTTTGTTCGTAGTACCTTCCAGACATACTGTGGAATCTGAATCAGCCGGTCATAACGATGGAACTTAATCGATCGGTACAGCCATTCAATATTGTGATCCAGAAAGAATTTCGGTGCTCTCGGTACTGCTCCTGACAGCACATCAAAGGTCCCGCCCACATTCAAAAAGACTTTGGCATTCAATTCCTCTACATGCCGTTCCAGAAAAATCTCTTGCTTGGGTGATCCCAGCGCCACAAACAGAAAGTCCGGTGCCGCTTCATTGATAATCTCCACAATGTTTGGTTCCTCTTTACTGGTAAAGCCATGCAAGTGATCGGCAATCACCAAATTCGGATATTGCTTTTGAATGTTTTCCGCTGCCTGTGCCACGATCTCTTTCTTCGCCCCATAAAGAAAAATCCGTTTCCTGTATTCATTGGCATATGTCAAACAGTTGTCCATCACATCAATGCCGGTGATCCGTTCGGTAATTTCCCCGCCGGTTGCCTTGGACATCTTGACAATACCAATCCCATCGGCGATCCGATGGGTTGCCCGATGGATGTATTGAAAGACCTCCGGCTGCTCATACGCCTGTAAAGTAATCTGTGGATTCACGCTCGTAATGATCATTTTTTTATTTGAAGCCAGATAGTCCGGAATGTCTTCCAGAATCTTTTCGTGGGTTAACACATCTACCGGCAGTCCCCCTATGTATTCTGTTTTCATTTTATTCTCCCCAATCCGGCATCAACCAACGCCAACACTCGTTTGCCTGCTTCGCCATCGTTATATTGATTCCACTGTTCTCCCCATTGAACAGCTCGTTCTTCAAAAGAACTGAATTCGTTTTTGTTCAATACCTCGGTCAATTCTTCTGTTGTCTTCGTTACGGGTCCCGGTGCATAATCCAAAAATTCTTTCTGAATACCGGGCATTGCTTTATAAATTTCTAGATCTGGTACAAAAAAAATAACTTTGCCGTTCGTTCTGCTCACCATAAATTCGAACAGACTGGCGGAATAATCGGTAACCAGAATCTCTGTCTGTGGAAACAACTGTTCTAAAGATTCTTTTGTCAGCGCAACATTATTCGGCAGTACCAGCTTATCAATGCTTACAGCAGGATGCAGCTTTAACAGAAAGCTTTGTTCAGAAAGCTGTGAAAATGCTTGAATTGCGCTTTCAATGACTGCCATCATAGCTGCTGAATTCTCGCGGTAGGTGGGTGCATAGAGTATGGAGCTGCCGTGTTGTGTCGCAATGCTTTGCTTGACAAGCAAGTCTGCCTTGGGAAAGCCCAGATAACGAAGGACTTCCGGTGCTGCTTTCCAGCTGTTCACAAAGACCTGGCCCATGGCCTCTGAGCTGACCACAATATCTGTAAAAGCATCGTAGACTTTCTGGAACCGGCGCTGATCAGAAGTGCTGCGGTTTAGGGTGGCGGAATCCTCCCAACCAAAAGTTTTAACAGCACCGATCGCATGCCAAAGCTGGATGATTCGCCGATTTTTGTTTGGTTTCAAGATAGCCAGCTCTGGAAAATAGTTATCTGCCACAACCACTTGAGCTTGCTTTAAATAGGAAATTCCATTATGAACCAGCAACTGTTTTTGGCTGTAGGGTAGAATAGTGACCCCTTTTTCAGCTAATTTCTTAGCATATAATTGATTGTTTTCAGTGAAGAATAACAAAAAATCAGTTGAATACTTTTCAGCTAGTCGTTGAATAACTTCTCCATCATTGCTCGAAAAGCTCATCAAATATACGATTGTAACTTGCTTTTTTACTGTTTTTGGCAATAGACGTAAGAACAATAAATAGAAAACCTTTAGGTACTTCACAATATTCACACTTTCTGAAATTTATTAAAGAAATTGTGGTAGGCAAACAACTAGTCTCTCTAAATTGTCTTTCCTACAAATATTAATTGAAGATCAGCACTTTAAATTACGTACCATAAATAATAATTTCCCAGAAGAAAAAATATTTTATGTATTATGAAGTATTATTAATATAGAATGCTAACGATGCTTCTAACTCTCTCCCGCTAAACTCAACCATTATGAACTATAGCAACTGATGTCATATAAATAAAAAAATGTGGTTAATATGCTTGAAAAATTTCATGTTTTGCGTAAAAACATGAAATTTTCTAGTATGTATTTCTTCCATTTTTTCACTTACTAACCCATTTTTTGTACACAACAATTAAATTCTACACATATTACTATTAAAAATCAATAACACATAGGACGAATTTGCTCTTTTTATCTTTCAATTTGATTAAAAGATTGGGAAAAACCTTCTATAATTCTATAAATAAAAGTTTGAGAGTAATTTTCTTGTTTTTTTCCACCGTCAAATTCGCCGTCAAAGAAAGGATTGAATACTCTTTATGGCTAAAGGAGAAAATATTTACAAAAGAAAGGATGGACGTTGGGAAGGTCGGTATCCTAAGGGGCGAAAAGAAAATGGTTCTTTATACTATGGCTATATTTATGGTGATACCTATCGTTCAGTCAAAGAAAGACTTTTTGAAAGAAAGACCTATTATTACCTAGAACAGTCATCAAAAGTACGGCCCTATACTGGCACATTTACTGATTGGGGAAATTTTTGGTTAAGAGAAATAAAAGGAAAACTTATCAAAGTAAGTACCTATACAAGTTATCAAAATAAGTTTCATGTTCATCTTTTCCCATTATTAGGTAAGTATAAATTGGAAAAAATTACCATCTATCATATTTCTGATTTGATCGGTCATTTAACTAAACGATTAGCTTCCAGTTCTGTTCAATTAATCTTTCATCTATTAAAAGATTGTCTGGAAACAGCAAAACAAAAAAAATACATCGCTGTTAATCCTTGTGATAATGTTATATTGCCTGCTATACAAAATAAAAAAGTAGAAGCTTTCTCTATGGAAATACAGAAACAAATGATTCAAATCAGTCAAAAAGAAACTAAATATTTACCCGTGTTATTAGCCTTAGAATCGGGTCTTCGAATTGGTGAGATTTGTGGATTAAAATGGGCAGACATTGATTTTACTTCGTCAGTCCTTCATGTTCGAAGAACCGTCCAGCGAGTTTCAAGCCAAGATAAACACAAAAAAACCGAACTTATAGAAGGAACACCGAAAACGACTAAAGGATTCCGCACAATTCCTTTGACCTGTACATTAAGAAATACGTTATTAGATATAAAAAAAAGGAACTCTTCGTTTTCTGAATATGTGGTCACAACAGGAAAAAACAAACAGGTTGAACCACGTACAATCAATTACAGATTTGTTCAGTTGAAAAGACAGCTGGGGATTGAGCAAGGAACCTTCCATGCTTTACGCCATAGCTTCGCTACACGCTGCATTACTTTAGGAGGGAATGTTGCTGCTGTCAGTGCAATGCTTGGACATTCATCCATCAAGATGACACTAGACACATACACCAGCAGTTTTCTAGAAGATCAACGCAGTATTGTTGAAAAATTTACGTTCAAATAGGAAAAGCCCTATAAAGACTTAATCTCTATCCTATTCTGAGCCGTCAGTTTCGCCGTCATAAGTGAATTTGATGACTATTTTTATTGGGAATTTGCGGGTTATTCCTATTTTTACGCAAAATATGAAATTTCCACATGTAATTATTTTAACCTCTGTCAGTCTCTGCGCCGTCAGTTTCGCCGTCAAAAGCGAAATTGATGGCTATTTTTATTGGGAATTTGCGAGTTATTCCTATTTTTACGCAAAACATGAAATTTTTAACCATACCCAAACCTGCTACCATCTTTAATAAATTCTCTTTTTTAGAAGGCTATTTCTAAAAATAAATCAAAGTAGTGATTATTGAATTTTAACTCTTTTTTTTAATGTATGAAAGATTCTTGCTTTACTCGTCCAGATAGTAAAAAAGACACACAAGGATAATCAGAATAATACCTAATTTATCCGAAATTTTATTAACTGTTCAAGATACTACCCAAATAAGAAATGATCTCGGAAAAGAGCTTGTTATGAACTATTTAAAATCTTTCTATCTATTTTTAATATACTGGCTTCCTCTATCGAAAAAAAAGCAAGTTACAATTGTATATTTGATGAGCTTTTCGAGTAATGATGGAGAAGTTATTAAACGACTAGCTGAAAAGTATTCAACTGATTTTTTGTTATTCTTCACTGAAAACAATCGATTATATGCTGAGAAATTAGCTGAAAAAGAGGTCACTATTCTACCCTACAGCCAAAAACAGTTGCTGGTTCATAATGGAATTTCCTATTTAAAGCAAGCTCAAGTGGTTGTGGCAGATAACTATTTTCCAGAGCTGGCTATCTTGAAACCAAACAAAAATCGGCGAATCATCCAGCTTTGGCATGCGATCGGTGCTGTTAAAACTTTTGGTTGGGAGGATTCCGCCACCCTAAACCGCAGCACTTCTGATCAGCGCCGGTTCCAGAAAGTCTACGATGCTTTTACAGATATTGTGGTCAGCTCAGAGGCCATGGGCCAGGTCTTTGTGAACAGCTGGAAAGCAGCACCGGAAGTCCTTCGTTATCTGGGCTTTCCCAAGGCAGACTTGCTTGTCAAGCAAAGCATTGCGACACAACACGGCAGCTCCATACTCTATGCACCCACCTACCGCGAGAATTCAGCAGCTATGATGGCAGTCATTGAAAGCGCAATTCAAGCATTTTCACAGCTTTCTGAACAAAGCTTTCTGTTAAAGCTGCATCCTGCTGTAAGCATCGATAAGCTGGTACTGCCGAATAATGTTGTGCTGACAAAAGAATCTTTAGAACAGTTGTTTCCACAGATAAAGATTCTGGTTACTGATTATTCCGCCAGTCTGTTCGAATTTATGGTGAGCAGAACGAACGGCAAAGTTATTTTTTTTGTACCAGATCTAGAAATTTATAAAGCAATGCCCGGTATTCAGAAAGAATTTTTGGATTATGCACCGGGACCCGTAACGAAGACAACAGAAGAATTGACCGAGGTATTGAACAAAAACGAATTCAGTTCTTTTGAAGAACGAGCTGTTCAATGGGAAGAACAGTGGAATCAATATAACGATGGCGAAGCAGGAAAACGAGTGTTGGCGTTGGTTGATGCCGGATTGGGGAGAATAAAATGAAAACAGAATACATAGGGGGACTGCCGGTAGATGTGTTAACCCACGAAAAGATTCTGGAAGACATTCCGGACTATCTGGCTGCAAATAAAAAAATGATCATTACGAGCGTAAATCCGCAGATTACTTTACAGGCGTATGAGCAGCCGGAGGTCTTTCAATACATCCATCGGGCAACCCATCGGATCGCCGATGGGATTGGTATTGTCAAGATGTCCAAGGTAACCGGCGGGGAAATTACCGAACGGATCACCGGCATTGATGTGATGGACAACTGTTTGACATATGCCAATGAATACAGGAAACGGATTTTTCTTTATGGGGCGAAGAAAGAGATCGTGGCACAGGCAGCGGAAAACATTCAAAAGCAATATCCGAATTTGGTGATTGCCGATCACTTGCATGGCTTTACCAGTAAAGAGGAACCAAACATTGTGGAGATTATCAATGAAGCGGCACCGGACTTTCTGTTTGTGGCGCTGGGATCACCCAAGCAGGAGATTTTTCTGGAACGGCATGTAGAGGAATTGAATGCCAAAGTCTTTTTGAATGTGGGCGGGACCTTTGATGTGCTGTCAGGAGCAGTACCGAGAGCACCGAAATTCTTTCTGGATCACAACATTGAATGGCTGTACCGATCGATTAAGTTCCATCGTTATGACCGGCTGATTCAGATTCCACAGTATGTCTGGAAGGTTATGCGTACCAAACGAGGAAAATAAGAAGTAGTTGCCAGCAACCACTTCAATCTATTCTACATAAAAAACGAGGGAAGTCTATTGACGTATAAAGTAAAAGCGCAATACATCACAAAAGAATATGATCTGCTCAAGAAAAAATCAGATAAGCTAAAAAGTCTCTTTTCAATTAAAAGAAAAAATATTCCAAAGTTTTGGGCCTTAAAGGGTGTATCTTTTGAGGTTCATGATGGAGAGACAGTGGGCATTATAGGAATTAATGGATCTGGGAAATCCACCTTGTCCAACATCTTAAGCGGGATTATTCCCCCCACCTCCGGTAATTTGGAAATCAATGGAGAAACCTCCATCATTTCCATTGGCGCCGGACTAAAAGGTCCGCTTACGGGAATGGAAAATATCCGGCTAAAGTGTCTGATGTTGGGAATGACCAACAAAGAAATCGCAGCAATCACTTCAGAAATTATTGATTTCTCTGAATTAGGAGACTTTATCAATCAGCCGGTAAAAAGCTATTCCAGTGGGATGAAAAGTCGACTAGGATTTGCGATTGCGGTACACCAAAACCCAGATATATTGATCATTGATGAGGCTCTGGCAGTTGGTGACGACACGTTTTATCAAAAATGCTTGCACAAAATGATGGAATTTAAGGAACAAGGGAAGACCATCTTTTTTGTCAGTCATGCCCTAGGTCAAGTAGCCAACCTATGTGATAAGACGATTTGGATGCACTATGGGCAGTTAAAAATGTTTGGTCCTACCAAAGAAGTGATTGCCGAATATAAAAAATTTAATACATGGTTCAAGGGTTTAACGAAGAAAGAACAAAGCGACTACAAAGAAGAACAGGTATCTACTCAGAAAACGTTCAGTTTGAAACGTCTTCGCCGTGAGGAAATCAATCAAATTGCAGATACTCAAATGTCTCGAATGGAGATTAAAGAAATACAAAAGGATACAGAACCGATCCAAGTGGGGCGCAACATGTCTGGTGGGACGCGGGTGCTCTTAGCCGTTTTAATGCTTATTACTCTGTTCCTGTGTATGGTTAGTTTCAGTGGCCGGGCTATTTCCAGTGTCGTTGCTCAACCGTTCAAAACTTTGTTCTATCAGCTAGATGAACCAAAGAAAGATACAGCTACAAAAGATTCTACCCAAAGCTCCACTACGCGGACTTTTGATTCGACAATTGTCCAGCCCCCAACAGAAACAAGTGAAACATCAACAGCAATGAGTTCTACAGGTAATCTCTTAACAACAGAAAGCACAACTGTACCTGTATCAGAAAGTTATCTAGTTCAAGAAGGAGATACACTTGATGGCATTGCTGCAGAGCATCAGACAACAGTTGAGGCCCTGATTTTAACAAATAATCTGGAATCAACTGACATAAATGTAGGACAAGTACTGACTATCCCGCAAGGAGAATAAAAGGAGCAGATTATGAAAGAAGTAGTCATTATTATCAAGGAACAGCTAAATAATCTGGGTATTATTTTCCGGATGTCCAAATACGAGGAAAAAGCAACTTATCAAAGTCACTATCTTGGCTTGATATGGCAGATATTAAATCCAATGATTCAGATTGGAATTTATTATATGATCTTTGGTCTGGGTGTAAATGGCGGCAGAGAAATTAAAGGTGTACCTTTTATTGTCTGGATGATGATCGGAATCAGCACTTGGTTTTTTATTAATGGTTCAGTTATTGGTGCCTCTAACAGTATTTATCGTAATGTCGGTTTAGTGGCAAAAATGAAATTTCCAGTCAGTGCCTTACCTTCAATTTCCATAGCCAGTAATTTAATCAACTATTTTTGGATGATACTGATCACTTTTCTTTTTCTGATTAACGCAGGAATTTATCCCAGCCTGTACTGGCTGCAAAGTCTGTACTATTTTGCAGCAATGATTATTTTTATTTTTTCGTTCAGTATCTTGAATGCTACATTAACCACCTTAGTTCGAGACTACCATATTTTGCTGCAATCTGTCTTTCGTGTTGTATTTTTCATCTCAGGACCTATCTGGGATATTGAGAATCGAAATCTTCCGGTTAAGTTGGTACGAATACTCAAGCTGAATCCATTCTATTACCTTATTGAAGGCTTTCGAGACAGCTTCCTTTCCAGAGAATGGTTTTGGGAAAAAGGAAATTACACGATGATCTTCTGGCTGATGGCTTTGATTCTTCTGATTATTGGTTCCCATCTGCATTTGAAGTTCAGAGCAAAGTTTGTTGACTATATATGAATCTCAAAAAGACTTCTACATTCTTTTATTAAGTTGGGTATGCAAAATATAATTAGGAATTTTTATTCTATTTTGCATTCCACTTTTCAAGGTATCAGATATTAACTATTAAAAAAGCATCCATTCTACTAGTAAAACTCAAATTTACTTAATTTAAGGATCAAATTGATAGGGAGAGAATAATGAAAAAGTTCCGTAGACGAATAGAGCATCTATATCACTTGTTTGTACAAGTTGTATTCAGCATCCTTGGAGCACTCCCTAAAAAAAGATTATTCTTTTTTGAAAGCTTCCATGGAAAACAATATAGTGACAATCCTCGTGCGATTTATGAATATTTACAAAAAGAATATCCAGAGATTCCTTGTTTATGGGCTGTAAAAAAAGGATTCGAAAAGCCTTTTATTGAAAATAATGTTCCCTATGTTCGGCGTTTGGGTTTGAAATGGCTGTTGATAATGCCTAGAGCAAAATACTGGATTTTTAATACACGTATGCCAGCATGGATGAAAAAGAATGAACAAACAATCTACATCCAAACTTGGCATGGAACTCCTTTAAAAAAACTTGGCTTAGATATTGAAAATATTTCAATGCCAGGAACTACCACCAAACAATATCGGAAAAATTTTGAAAATGAAGCTGCTCGCTGGGATTATTTGCTATCGGCAAACGCCTTTAGTTCTAACATTTTCAAAAACGCATTTAATTATCAGGGAGAAATTCTTGAAATTGGTTATCCGCGGAATGATATTTTGTTGGATAAAAAGCATTATTCCATAAATAAGCAACGAGTTCTGAAAAATTTAGGTTTGAGTGAACGGAAAAAGATAATCTTATATGCTCCAACTTGGCGAGACACAGAGTTTTACAGTAAAGGTGCTTATAAATATATTAATCATTTTCCATTTGATCAAGTATTAAAAAATTCGGAGAACTCTGTTATTTTATTTCGTGCACATTACTTAATTGCTAATCAGCTAGATAGTTCCAAATATGACAATCGGGTAATCGATTGTTCCAATTATCCGGATATTAAAGATTTATATCTTATTTCAGACTTATTGATTACCGATTATTCTTCTGTAATGTTTGATTTTGCTTATACAGAACGACCAATACTTTTTTTTATGTACGATCAACAAGACTACTTACAAAATATTCGTGGCTGCTATCTTAATCTTGAAAAAATTCTTCCTGGCCCTATTATAAAAACGCAAGAAGAATTAACTAACAAGATTCTGGAGTTGATTGATAGAGATTTTATTACGGTCAATACTCGCTATGAAAAATTCAAAGAAACTTTTTGTCCTGATATAAAAATTAGTTCATCCGAGCATTTAATTAACAAACTATTCAAAAATAAATAGATTGAGGAGCTGTTTTATGAAACGAGTTATAACCTATGGAACATTTGATTTATTACATTACGGACATATTAATTTGTTAAGACGTGCAAAGGAACAAGGTGATTACTTAATTGTTGCCTTATCGACTGATGAATTTAATTGGAAGGAAAAGCAGAAAAAATGCTATTTTAGTTTCGATAAACGGAAAAAATTACTTGAAGCAATCCGCTACGTTGACTTGGTTATTCCAGAAAATGGCTGGGAGCAGAAAACAACTGATGTAAAAGAATATCATATCGATAAATTTGTAATGGGTGATGATTGGGCTGGAAAATTTGATTTCATTCAGGAAGAAACTGATGCTGCTGTAATATATTTGGCACGTACACCTGAAATATCCACTAGCCAAATAAAAAAAGATTTGCTTGGAAGTTAGAACAATAAAAAGAATGAGCAGATTCAACTATTCATGGAAATAATTAAATGTCAAAAGTTCCTGATCATTTTGTTAGTTGCTATCTGTTGCTTGAAATAAGTGAGTACGGAAACTAACTGAGAAAACGGAGTACCCCTCTCTCCTAGCTGACTCAACCAGTTCTCATTTTTCTAATGAGATAGAGGAGATACCCAATAAACTCAAGGATAGTTACTTATTATAATAAGAGTACCTGAGAAGAAAAAGCTGAAGGAATCCAGAATTCTTGATTCCAGAAAACCTCAGTGTCTATCATCCTTGGCATGTTTCCATACTCGCACGAAATAATATTGAGGAGATTTTACTAAATGGAGAAAAATGAACTATCATGGCTTAGAAAAACTTTTAGAACATACCTCCCTGAGGATATGAGACGTAAATTACGTGATAAATTTAATGTTGAGAGTAAAGAAAAAATTTCTCAGAAAAATGAAACGAATTGGTATGAAAAATATAGTAAACAAGTGACAGAACAATTGAAAAACAATTTGCAGGCTCGTCTTAGAACATACTATGCTTCTAAATTCGATTCGGCAATAATAAATGAAAACGTCATTCTTTATGAAGTTAGAGATGGCACTATTTTTACAGACTCCCCTTTTGCAATTTTCCAGTATATGATAAGCCAAAAAGAATTTGAAAATTTTGAGCATCAAATTGTTTTTACTGCTGAAAAAAAAGGTGTTTTTTTTGAGTTACAAAAAAAATATCCTGAAGTTAATCTTAAATTAATTATTCGAGATACGTTTGAATACATGGATGCGTTATTGGAAGCAAAATATTTAATTAATAATAGTACTTTCAATTCATTTTATTTGAAACGTGAAGGTCAAATCTATATCAATACCTGGCATGGAACTGCTCTGAAACATATGGGATCTGACTATGTTCAAGATCCAATGAACGCTAAGAATGTGATGCGGAATTTTCTGATGACTGATTATATTTTGTCACCTAATGATCATATGACAAACCTCTTTCTCCATTCGTACAAACTTGATGGTATATGGGAAGGAACAATTTTGGAAGGTGGACACGCTAGAAATGACTCGTTATTTACTGGCTTGGTTGAAAAAGTGCAACAAGATATAACTGATCGGGGGATAGATTATGATCGCACGAAAAAAACTGTTTGCTACATGCCCACTTGGCGAGGATCTGACGTTGGCGCACCAACAGATATGATTTTAACTCTTAGTAACGAAATCAAATTATTAGAAAATGAACTAGGAAACTCATATAATGTTTTATTAAAAGTTCACCCTTATGTTTTTGATAAAGCAGATCAAAGTTCTCTTTTTAAAGGGAAACTAATTCCTAATGATTTTGATTCAAATGAATTATTTGAGATTATAGATATTATGATTACAGACTATTCAAGTGTCTTTTTTGACTTTCTTTTAACAGGAAAACCAATTCTTTTCTATTGTTGGGACAATGACATTTATGAAAATGAACGTGGAATGTATTTTGATGCTTCCGAATTGCCAGGTCCAACTGTTTATACTTTAGATGATCTAATTAATGCGATTAAGGATATCACTCAAATTGAGATAGACCATAAAGAAATTTACAAAAAATGTCAGAAACGTTTTGTGAGTCATGATGATGGAGATGTCACAAAGAGATATGTGGAACGAATTTTCAAAAGCAATAAAACGAATGGTATGAAAGAAGTTAAAGCAAATACATCAAAAATCAAATTGCTAATTCATCCAGGCGGCATGATTGACAATGGTATTACAAACTCGTTTTTAAATCTGATTGATCAAATAGACTATGATAAGTATGATGTTACTGCTTTCCTACATGATTCAACAAACCCAGAGATAGTAAAAAATTGGAATAAAATGAATCGTCATGTTCGAAAAATGTTTAAACCAGGCTTACCAATATATACATTTGAAGAAAATATTTTTGATAGATATTTAAAGAATGTTCATATGCCAAGTGAAGTAGATAAATATTTGCCTGAATTGGGTTATAAAAGAGAAGCCCAAAGATTATTTGCTGGCTTACATTTCGATGTGACAATCAACTTTGACGGTTATTCCTATTTTTGGGCTAAATATTTACTTTTCGTTGGTGCTAAAAAGAAAATTTGTTTCATGCATAATGATTTATATTCTGAAATAAATAAAAAGGTAAATGGTGAATATACCATCCGAAATGATCTGCTCGGATTATTTTCTTTGTATCCAAAATTTGATTCACTCATTTCTGTATCTAAAAACCTGATGAATATTAATTTGGACGGATTGAAGGAATATGTAAAACCTTCACAAATGGGATTTGTGGAGAATTCGATTAATATAGAAAAAATTGTAAATCGCCCACAAGCTGATTCAGATATTGAAATTAATAAGCATGAACAAATTTGGGTTTTAATGCCCAATACATCGTTAACCACGTTTGACACTCTTCATGAGATACCTCTCAGAAAAAAAAGTATCAAAATTGATAAAATAGTGATTGTTCGTTCTATTGCAGAATATGTAAATTCAGAAACAATTTACTATAAAATAATATGTCAAAATCAATATTTAGGCTGGGTATCTGAACATGATTTAATTCCTTACATGTCTGATGATGATATGCATTTTTTAACGAGAAGGACAAAATTTGATTATAGTGGTATCTTTTCAAATTCCGTTCAAAGTTGCGATGTTAGAAAACAACCACAATTTGGTGCCGAAATAAATTCACTCAACGTTCAACTATTTTCAAATTGTATACTGCGTATTGATGAAATAGCCATTGATAAATTTTCTACGTACATTCATTGTTCATATGAGAAGTATAAAATTGGATGGATTGAGATAGCAGACATAAAAATTACTAAGAATGAATTACTATTTGAACAAGAAGCTTCTGAACTTTTCGAAGAATTTAAAGAGTGGACAAATGCTAAGATTTTCAATAAGCGTATCTATGCTCAAATAAAATTTCCAACAGTCCAGACTTATGATAGTTGTCAGCAAATCCACAAGCAATTCAATGAATGGTCTCCAGGTGTCAATTACGTTTACAAGGTGTTGGATAAATTGGTTGTAGATGGTATGACTTATTGTAAATTATCTCTTGGAGAACATTGTATTGGTTGGGTTGATGAACATCAATTAGACTTTCTAGCAACACGTATTCCCGAATTTTCGAAATATGAATTCATGGATTGGCAACAAAAAGATGTTCTTTTTGTTCCTAAGAAAAATGTAATTAAGTTATATAAAAATATTAGTTTAGATTCTTATGAAGAAATTAATTCTGAAATCTTTTTAGCGAAAGCTTGTTCTATCGAAGGACAGAGTATATCCCATAATACATTGATTTTTAAAGTTCAGATTGAAGGCTCTCATTATTTTGTGACAGCTGAAGACATTGCAGTTGAGACATTAAGTTTAGAAAATGTATTAATTGGAAGCAACAATTATGAAAAATATAATTTTATTAATCCTAAATTCGTTATTTCAAAAATATTAAGTACACAAGGACTCATTTATCGAGTTTTTGAAAACAATCAAGTTCGATTATATAACGAACAAGAATTACTAGGAATGATTCCAATAGTTAGTAAGCAAATTATTAAGAATATAAATTATGTAAATAGTGTTGGAGCAGTAAAAGCAGGAGATGCTATCTGGTTAAATCCATATGGTATGTTTGAACCCACTGTTCGTGTTGCTACAAGCTATTTAGTATCAGGACTTAAGTTTATAACCGATTATGAGGTCACTTTATTAAATGGCGTGACCTATAAGAGACTTCTTTTCAATGATCATTTCTACGGCTGGATAAATTCTGAATATTTTATTACTGATTTTTCTTTGGAAAATATGGATAGTGATCATTATAGTAATTTACCTAAGCAATTATTTTTGTTGGATCAAGAGATTTCATTGGAAATAACGAATTCAATAAGTACATTCAATAAAATTTTTGAAAAACTTAGTGGTGAATTGACCTACAATAAAATTAAGACAAATACCAAATTGAAAGTTGATGCTAAAATGATACTTCAAAATGGAGAAGAATATTATCGGCTATCCTCCAAACAAGAACATGCCGGATGGATTTCAGAAGAAGAATTATTTGATGTATCTTTAAACAAAAAAGTAGAAAAAAAACAATCAGATATCAACTACCTTGTATCTGAAAAGGACATATCCTTATTGGTCAAGAAAAAGGATAGCCAGCTTAAATGCTATTTGAGTGAGCAAGATATCTTGTTAAATGAAGCACATACAATTTCTTTAACAGACACTTTCCAAATTGAACGAGTTCTAAATTATACTCATGGCATGTTTTATAAGATTTTCCATGAATCTAAATCGATATATTGTTTTTCAAAAGATGTTGAAATTGTATATTCAGACTTTCTATCGGATTTATCATCAGAAATTAGACAAGAAATTAAGCCAGATGATATTTTGATTGTTGCAATGGGGAGATTATCTCCTGAGAAAAATCAAGGTGAATTGATATTTGCGATGGAGAAAGTAACAAAACAATTTCCTAACGCTAAGTTAATTTTATTAGGGAAAGGTCCTCTCGAACAAGAATTAAGAACCAGGGTAGCGATGCTAAATCTACAGAAAAATGTCTTTTTTGCGGGACAAATCGACTATCCATTCAGTGTAATTCGTCAATCGGACATATTTGCTTTAGCATCTATTCATGAAGGTCAGCCAATGGTACTGTTAGAGTCATTAGTTCTAGGTAAGAAAATTGTTGCTTCAAATATTCCTCAAAACGAACAAATTTTAGGAGCGAATGATGATTATGGAATATTAACAAAAGGTCTTTTTTCTGATGATCTTTCGGAAGCTTTGCTAAAAGCTTTAACCTCAACTAATAATTTTAAGAAATTTGATGGTGAAAAGTATAATTGTAACGCTTTAAATCAATTTTATAATTTGATTGAGAGTTAAGTGGAAAGTTTGGTGAAAATGAAAAGATTGAATTTGAGTGAATTAAGTGAGACTTATGCTAAAAAATATGATGATGTATCAATTGATGAATATTTAATTTTATATGAAACAAGGGATGGTCAATCAATAGTTGATTCTCCTTTAGCACTATTTATTGAATTAGCTAAAAATCCAGATTACAGAAATATGAAGCATATTTGGGTTATTGATGATGAACAATTAATTGAAAAAAATTCAATTCCAATTGAATTAAGAAGTCAAGTTAAGTTCGTAATAAGAAATACGCCAAAATACATTCACTATTTGCTTCAAGCAAAGTATTTAATTACAAACTCAACATTTCAATCTTTTTTTTCAAAAAAAGAAGGACAAGTCTATTTAAATACATGGCATGGAACCCCTTTGAAATATATGGGGTTCGACATTTCAGGTAATCCTTCTCATTCACAGAATGTCTTACGGAATTTGTTGATGACAGATTTCATTCTCTCTCCCAATTCTCATACGACAAATATTTTTGCGCATAGCTACAAATTGAAAGGGATTTACAATGGAACTGTATTAGAAACAGGTTACCCTCGTATTGATTTTTTTAAGAAAGCAGATAACGATGAATATTTCAGACAATTAAAAAAGGACAATTTGATTTTCGATAGAAGTTTACCAACTATTCTTTATATGCCAACTTGGCGTGGTGAATCAATTAAAAATCCTACAAATGATATTGAACAATTGATTCATGAAATGGAGCTATTAACAAGTCAGTTCCATGGCAGATACAACGTTTTTTTGAAAGTTCACCCTTACATGTATAACAGTATCTGTAAAAATGAAAGAATTAAAAAACAATTGGTACCAGACTATTGGGAGCCCAATTACATTTTAAGTATTACAGATGTTTTAATTACAGATTTTTCCAGTTCATTTGTTGATTTTTTAATTACATCAAAACCAATTATTTTTTATGTTTGGGATATGGAGTTATACGAACAACATAGAGGCACGTATTGGAAAATGGATGAGCTGCCAGGTGATTGTGTTTTTACAGTTCGAGAAATGATTCAAGCTGTTAATAATTTAGAATTGTGTGAGTCTAAGCATGTATCGAAATATAGAGAATTTGTTGATGAATTAGTTCCTTATGAAGACGGAAATGTTTCAAAGAGAATTATAGAACGAGTTTTTAAAGGGCAACAAAATGATTCTATAAACGAAATTATACTAGCTGATGATAAAAAAAAGAAAATACTTTTTTATTCTGGAGGACTACTCAAAAATGGAATTACTTCAAGTTTTCTAAATTTGTTAGATAGGTTAGACTACCAAAAATTAGATGTATCAGTTTTAATTCCACCAGTAAGTGATAGTAATGTTGAAAGTATAAAAAGGATAAATTCCAATGTACGTTTAATTTTTAAATCAGGAAGAAATTTGTATTCTAAAAAAGAAAAGAAACAGTTAAAAAAAGATGCAAACAATCGCTCTGGGAAACTTACTAAAGCATTTAAACGTGAAAGTTCTCGTGTCTTATCAGGAATAAAGTTCGATAGTGTAATTGATTATAGCGGCTATAGCCCTGCTTGGGCAAGGATAGTTGCTTATGCTAATGCTCAACAAAAGATAATCTATCAGCATAATGAACTTGCGAAAGAAATCGAAAAGAGAATAGATGGAAATCAGCCACATGGAAAACGATTGAATGAGATTTTTTGGTTATATAAGGAATTTGATAAAGTAAATAGTGTTTCAAAAAGCTTAATGGAAATCAATTATAAGTCGTTACGTAGTTTTTTAACGCTCAAACAAGTATCCTATACAGGGAATATTATTAGCATCAGCAGCCAAAATGAAGAAAAAAAAACGCGAATCGACAACCGAATTGTAGCTAAAAAAGAATGTTTTTCAGTTGAAGATTTTGGAGATTTACCTCATGTATTCGCTAATTACAAGGATATTAATATTACTTGTGGTGAAAATTTGCGCACTAAACCTGGAGATATTCTGTCTTTCATTGCCGAGGCTTTATTTTCCGGTAAATATTACTACAAGATAATATTGAATTCTGAATATTTGGGATGGATTGAGCAAAAATACTTGCCTCAAAGTGTGCAAAAATTTGAAGTTTCAAAGCAAAGAGTAAATATTGTTGCTAGTTTAAAAAGAAATAATGATAAATTGATTTATCGCACATTACCTACTAAACAAGAAGAATTGTCAAAGGGAATTAGTTATGTTCGTTACTTGTCCAATCGATATGTATGGGTTAAAGAAATATGTTCAACTCAATTAGGAGCCTTTTGTCATATTTATGACTGGAAAAAATCGATTGGTTGGATAAAAAAGGAGTGTTTAACTAATCAACATACTATGCTTAACTTATCACCCTCACAAGTATACTTTCTATTAAAAAACAGCCGAACATATACCTGTATTAGTCAAAGTGTAATAAAAGAAAGATCTACTCTTTTACTTGATCGACCATTACTTGTAGATTTGTATTCAGAACCTAAAGGAATAATGGGTCATAAACTTATAATCAGTTCATATCCACTACTACCTTCCAATAATTATATTATTAACGTTGAAACTATGGTTAATAACGAATTGTGGGTTCAAATTGTTCGCGGAAATCAAGTTTTAGGATGGTCCAAAAAGCAATCACTGAAGTTGAATCAGTTGAGTCAAATGATGACTGTACAAAATGATTTATTAAATAAAAAAGAAACTCAAGTAGTAATTGAAAATGATTCCAGGAAAATTCGGTATGTCTTTGCAGGAAGATTTTCACCTGAAAAAAATCACCAAAATTTGATTATGGCTTTTAACGAGATTAGTAAAATGCTCCCGAATGCAAAGTTGTATTTGTTAGGAGAAGGACCGTTACTTTTAAAGATGGAAAAACTGGTTTATGATTTGAATTTAACGCAAAGAGTTATTTTTCTAGGTCAAACAAACAAGCCATTTCCAATTTTAGAATTGATGGACATCTTGGTAGTCCCCTCTTTTTATGAGGGGCAACCAATGATTATATTGGAGGCTCTTGCATTAGGTCTAAAAATTGTAGCTACTGATATTCCTCAAAATAGAAATCTCCTTGACAATAATTATGGTTTGTTGAGTTCAAGTGCTGGAGTGGAAGATTTAAAAAATGCCATGTTACAAGTTTTAAATTCAAAATTGAAATTTAAACGTTTTGATGTAGCGACATACAATGAAAATGCATTAAATTTATTTTATAAATTAATTAATATGAGTACCGAGAGCACCAAATAGGACCAAAGAAATGGAGGTTGTTCGTAATATGAAAATAAAAGTATCTACGTTAGGCTCATGTATGACCAGAGATCCTTTCAATTCTTTGTTTAATCCTAATTATAAAGATTTCTATAAATTGTCAGTCAATCAATTTCATACATCAATCATTTCTTTAATGTCAAAACCAATAGAGTATGATTCGACAAAGTTCAATTACGTTGAAAGCGTTAAGGAGTTTGCTGATTGGCATTTTAGAACAGAATTGAATAAGCGATTTCTAAATGATTTAGTTCTTTCACAGCCAGATTATTTAATCATTGATTTTTATGCCGATATACATTTTGGTGTAATAAAAGTTGGTGAGTCGTATTTAACAAATAAAGAGTATTCTTACAAAAAAAACGAGTTGTGGAATATCTTAAATCATGGAGCTCATTATAATGTTGAATTAGATTTTGTTGCCTTTTTCGAAATTTTTAAAAAGGCTTTGGATGAATTCATTGCTTTTGTCAACAAATATTTGAAAAAGACAATTATTATTGTTAATCAGGCTAGATATACCTATGAATACTGGGATAGCGTTAATAAAAAAGTGAATATTTTTGGAAGAAAAACGCCAGAAGAGTATTTAGAATTGAATAAGCTATGGTCTGAGTTAGACAACTATATACTGAAAAATCCAAACGTTAGATCTATTTCTTATGACAAAAAATATTACGCAGATCCTAATTATAGGTTTGGCGGACTAGATGATGTACATTACATGCATAATTATTATGATGACTTTCTAAAAAAAATATTGGCAATCACATTTAATGATTTAACTAATCAAAATATTGATCTTGAGCCAACGATTGTTGAAGGAAATCTTATTCAAAACTCGAAATTTGCCTTTGGAAATTCCAGTTGGAAAGTCTTTAACCCTCAAATTTTTTCTATTCAAGATGAAATGCTTACTGTAAGTGCACACGGGAATATTGAGAATAAATGGAATCAAATTGTTTCAGAAGCAATAGAAGTGGCAGAGAATGATCGATTATACTTCTCTTTTAAATTTGAGGCAATTGATTTATCTGATATGGAAGATACAGATCCGATTGTAATTATAAGAACTTTTGAAAAACGGAATGTTTTTAAAGCAAAAGATGCTATTAAAGAAATAAAAATCACTAAATCGGAAGTACTGGAGCAATTGTCTGAAAAATCTACTAATTATTTTATTAGAGAAGTAGAGTTAGAAGGCAAGTACGTAAAAGTAATTCCGTATCTAAAGAAAAATGGTTCTTATAATTTAACGGAATTGCAATTGTCTTATGCTGACGGTGGTTATCAAGTGGCATTAAACGAGTTACATTAGTATTTTAAATCGTCTATTTGTGAAATAAAATTGAATAAATAGGTGGCTCATTGCCTATTTAGAGAGGAGAATATTTATGAATTATGACTTAAAGAAAAAAATATTCAGAGTTGTAGTACTTTCAAGCTTAGCAATTATTGGCTTAGGATTTGATCAAACTGAGAGTGAAGCAGCGCCACTAGTTAGTAATGGGAATGCAGTGACTAGTCTACCTAACCCTACCGCTCGCTATGATACGTCTCTAACTTATTATGGATATACAGAGCCTTATGCGACTATCTCATATAACTCAATTGATATAGCGGGAAATCGTATTTTGCTTGGATATGGAAAAGCAGACCAAAATGGTTGGTTTAAGTTTGATTTGTCCCATCGTTTAAGAGCCGGGGTTTATTCTTGGGTCTATGTAACTTCTAATCAAGACTGGGCCAATGGAGAGACGCTAAATGGTCGAACTATTTCAACTGGAACCTCAAAAAAAAGTGACTTTTCGGTCTATGAAAGAGTTGTAGATGGAGGAAAGTATTTTGACTCAAACGATCCATCTAACAAATTGAATCGTTCGGTGTTGGGAGGCAACGTCACATACTTAAGAAATAAAAATACAACTCCTTTAGTTGATCAGAGTATCCTACCTAAAGCGATTACAATATCTAAGCCTAATGAAATAATTTCTGATCAGTTTGGCGAAAGAACGTCGAATTCATATCCGTACGGAAATCTTTTTACCTATAAAGCTGGTATTGACTTATACCAAGGTACAGAAAACGGACAGACGGAACCGGTGTCATGGTCTTGGAATGGATTAACTACAACAGGAGCAGCTACTAATGGTAAAGATGCTAAGTTTGTTTCAAAAATGAGATTGATTCGTACCGCAGATACAGGTGCTACCCTTGAGTGGCAAGGTACAACTTACAAAATGGATGCTCAACAAGGAGCAGCAATGGATACAAAAGGCAATTTATATGTTGTTTATGACAACGACAATGACGCAAAAAATTTGGGTGGTTTTGTCATGCGGATTTCGGCTAGTTTTGTTCAATATCTGACATCTATCGAAGGAAAAGAACAAGTTGACAATAAAAACACCCCACTTTGGCTAACGACAGAGGATGTTAAAAAAGCTTTAGATAGTGGACAAGTTGCGCTAAGTGAGATTTTACCAATCGTTCATGGTGCGGTATTAACGGTAGTGGATGATACTCCTTATGTTCTAACAACAAATAAAGAATTTACGACTCAAACGCTTACCAAGCTTTCTTATAGCTATGCTTTAGGTAAAGGACCACAAAATACCGGTACGACAGCGAAATATAAGGACACAGCAACACGCACTTTGTTAACTGCTACAGATGTTGTATCAGGAACGTTTAAGAAGAATGATCATCAACAAGCAACGGGTGTTTCACTTATGCCTAAAAACTTTACCATGGTTGATAATGATACTGGATACTTTGTGATTCCGTACAGCAAATCTTCTGGAAATCAGAAGGGGTGGTATGGATATGCTGTTTATCAAGTCAAAGTTGCAAATGAGCAACTAAATATTCGGCAAAATCCAATTGTTATCCAAAATATACTTGGAGACACAAAATCAGATGGCACGGGAATTGATCCAGCTCAAAGTATAAGTTATAATCCTAATGATGGTCGACTTTACATTACAGCTAATGATGTGTGGATGAGTTTTGATTTAGAAAAATATAATACAGTTGGTACTAAAGCATTAAGTAAGTATGTTTCAGGAGCATCTGTAAGTTATACACAGTCAACAGCAACAGATAATGCTAACCCGATTGAAACACAACTTGGTGCGATTGATATCGGGTTATCAAGTACAAAATTGAATAGTAAAATGGAGACTGAGCAGCTCATATTTTTTGGAGATAAAACATACTTGATTGCCAATAATTATAATCAACTATTAGAAGCTAAATAAACTTAATATTTTTGATTCTTCATATCAATAGTGTTGGTTAAGCTAAATGAATTATGCATAGAATCGGACAGACCTCAAAATCTGTCTGATTTTTTCATGTAAGGTGAGCGGGAAATAAACGAACGCATACTAATCATAAGAAATAATCGCTATACTAAAGCTATCAAAGTAGATGATTGTTTCGTTTCATGTTTCTTCTTTCCCCCTTTGCCTTCCTATCTCCCCTTCTCGAAATGATTGTTCTTACTGGAAAGTTAGGAACGAATAACTGATGCTCGTTGATTTTTCTCGAGTCGATACCTGTTACTTAGTTTGTGGACATACTGACCTTCGCAAAGGAGTTGACAATCTTTCTGCGATTGTCTCCCGCTTATAATACTACTAAATTATTCTCCCTCTCCTTCCTATATAAAACTTGACTCTCTTTCCCTCTTTTATATCTTTTCCAGATTTATTTATCCCTCTTTTTTCATATTCTTTCCCTTTTCTCAATGGTTACTCTTGACACATGAACAGACATTCATATATAATAGTCATGAATACATGAACATTCAATCATATAACTAGTTCAATCGAATATATTATGGAATTTATCTATGAAAGAAAGGGTGAATAGACATGGAACATACACACACTGAAATACATGAACATAACCACAACTGCGGTCATAATCATGGTCACGGAAATACATCCACTATATTATTTTTTGCAGGTCTCATTACCTATCTTGCTGCTTTTGCTATAAAAGAAGACAGTTTTCTGCAAATCCTTCTTTATATTTTTTCCATGATTGCTGCCGGGCAGCATGTTATTATGGAAGGTTTTGGAGATACCATTAAGGATACTATCGCAAAGAAAAGATTTACGCCCAATGTGCATATTTTGATGACTCTTGCTGCTCTGGGTGCATCCGTTATTGGTGATTTTGATGAGGGTGCTCTCTTGATCCTGATTTTCTCTGGTGCACATTTCCTTGAAGATTATGCAGAAGGTAAAAGTAAACGCGAAATTACTAATTTATTAAAAATGAATCCAACTGAAGCACGTTTGATTCAAGAGGATGGCTCAACAAAACTGGTTGCTGTCTCTACTCTGCAAATAGGCGATCAATTGCAGGTCCTAAATGGAGATCAGGTTCCTACAGATGGTGTGATTCTTTCAGGAACCGGAGTTATAGATGAAGCATCAATTAATGGCGAAAGTATTCCGAAAGAAAAAACGATTGGTGATACTGTCTTTGGCAGTACAATTAACGGTACCAGTTCTTTCACAATGGAAGTTACAAAGGACAGTAAAGATACCGTCTTTGCAAAAATTCTTAAGCTGGTTGAGCAGTCTCAGTCCAACCTTTCTAAAACGGCTACTAAAATCAAATTACTGGAACCAAAATATGTAACAGCTGTTCTGATTATTGTGCCTCTGTTCATTCTTGCAGCACCATTCCTGTTAGGCTGGAGTTGGGAACTAAGTTTTTATCGGGGAATGGTTCTACTGATTTCTGCTTCTCCCTGTGCTCTTGCTGCCAGCGCTGTTCCGGCTACATTAGCTGGTATTTCCAATCTTGCTAAAAGAGGAGTCCTTTTCAAAGGCGGTACATTTTTGTCAAATCTCGCAGACATCAGAGCTGTTGCTTTTGATAAAACAGGCACTCTGACTGAAGGAAAACCTGTAGTCACTGATTATTATTTTCATACAGATGATAAGAAAGCTAAAGCTAAATGGCTTAAAGTTCTTTCCTCCATGGAAAAAGAAGCAAACCATCCTTTAGCAAATGCTATTTTGGCTAAATTCCCTCCTGTTGATGCAATTAAAATGGCGGTAACAAATGAAATCGGAAAAGGTTTATTGGCTCACTATGACAACAAAAGCTACCGATTAGGAAAACCTGATTTATTTGAACAGGTTCCACCAATTATCCATCGAAAAGAAGAAATGCTTTCTGAATCAGGAAAAACGGTCATCTATTTCAGTGAAAACGACTCCGTTGTAGGATTAATAGCTATGATGGCTATTCCAAATCCAAAAGCTAAAGAAGTGATCTCTTATCTGAAAGAACAAAATATCCATACAACCATGATTACCGGAGATGCCGAAAAAACCGGGCAGGCTGTTGCAAAAGTTCTTGGTATTGACGAAGTTGCCGGAAATGTTCTGCCGGAAAATAAATCTACAATTGTTAAAGAGCATCAGAAAAAATTTGGTATGACTGCTATGCTAGGTGACGGTGTCAATGATGCTCCGGCTCTGGTTACTGCAGATATCGGTTTTGCGATGGGCGACGGAACAGATATTGCCATTGATGTTGCTGATGCCGTTCTGATGAACAACGATCTTCAAAAATTCAGTTACGCACATAAAGTCTCTAAACGACTGAATAAAATTGTCTGGCAAAACATTATTTTTTCCATGACGGTTGTTGCTCTTCTGGTGGCCCTTAACCTATTAGGCAAAATGGACATTGCAATCGGTGTCATTGCTCATGAAGGAAGTACCTTGATTGTCATACTAAACGGGCTGCGCCTGTTACTGCCGGTTAAAAATTAAATCATAAAATGACCCTGCTTCATCTTTGAAACAGGGTTTCACTTTATCTACAAGCCAAGTACTTTTTATTCCGCACATTCAACCACATTTGCACACCATTTCGAAAGTACACCGAAACCTCAAAATAACCTCTATTGATTTTTCCGGCATAGTTTTCAACAATTATCAATGAGGCTTGAGTAATTCTGTTCATCGAAACTATATCAATTCTACTCTCTATTTTGATTAAAACATTTAAAGATAAACAGCTCCCATTACTTTTTTGTTCTTTTCTAAACGATATTTTAATTTGCTCATCATATTCCAAAAAATCTCAATGTAATCAATTTCTTCCTTATGATCTTCAAAAAATCTCATAATATTATCATATCCCATTTTGTTTCCACATCTATATTTTTTGATAGCACTGTTATCTCTGCAATAATTACACCAGAAATTTCATACTCTGACGATCAATTCCTTCAAACTATTTTTATAATTAAACGGTTTCCCAACTGCACATTGTTCCTAACCAGGCTCCTGCTGGTACTGCTGTATAAGATCCACCTGTCCGATAGCGTGCCAGTTGAATAGTACCATCTTGATTAACATGTAATAAATATTCCTCACATTTTGAAGCTTGCTGTAAAATGATCACACTTCTAACAGGTCTGTATTCGGTTGGTATTTTTGCCATCGTAACACTTGTACCTGAAGCTATTTCATTTAGATTCTTAATAGCACCATACATGTAACACCTGCCATCACTTCCTTTACGAATGATACAATGACTTATATTTGTTGGATCTGAACTGTAGTTCTCAAAGCCTTCTTCAAAAGTTGGAATGACTTCAGAGGCTGCAGTCGGAGCTGTTTCCATTTCCTTCCAAACACCTGTACCAGATGTTGGATGCACCATTCTAAAAAATTTTCTGGGCGTACTACTGCTGTTTACAGATATTTCTTGATAAGAGTAGGAGGAGGAAGTGGCAGCAGGCATATTAAAAACATACCAGGCTTTTGCACCGGAAATTGGCAATTCAGAGTAATCAGTTAGCTTCTGTACCTCTGTTGAATTAACATAAAACCAACCTGGATAGGCAGATAATGCTTTCAAGCTAGTAACAGTAGGTGACATATTTTGAATTAGTGTTGTATATCCTGTATCCGCAGTCAATTTCACATTCTGCGTTTTCCCGGCATCTGCCAGTTCTTTCCAGGCATAAGCAACGGTTGGAGTTGTTATTCTGATTACAGGTCTAGCATGATAAGCCGCCGCTGAAGTATTTCTGAGCCACATTTGATAAACCCCGCCTGCAGTATCTCCAGCTGTGTTAATGAGCCAACCGGCACCTTTTACATCTGAAGGAAGGGAAGATTCATTGGTCATTGCCGCCAATTCTGCAGCCGTAATATAGAAAGTTCCCGGTTCCTGTATTTCCAATAAAGATTGAGGTAACTTAGGCAAGGTACTAATTCTTCTGCCGAAGTTATCTTTCGTAGTAACTTTCCATTCTCCCCAACTGTTATTGTAAAAATTCCGTTCAAATGTAAGCCAGCCGGAAATAGGATGTGTAATTAATTTTTGGTGTATACCGCTATGCTTCGTGACCTCTAAACTAAATGCCAGCTGAACTGGGCAATTCATTAATGTTTTAGTGGTTAAATTTAATGAACAATTATAATGGCCTTCGCTTCTGTAATCATTCAAATCAGCACTTTCAGGAATATCCTGTGCTGCTTTAAAAAATTTCTTATCTGCTTCTGCTTTAGTGTAGGCGTTCAATCCATCAATTTTCTTCTCTAAAACAGACAAATCAAGCTCCATCTGATCAGCTTTTTCAATCAACTCTATATATATTTTCTCCAATTGTTCATGCGAAGCATTCTTATCAGTCATGTAAGTTGTCCATTCCTGATTAAACTGATTCAGCAATTTAGTAAACTCTGTTTCGTATTTTTTAGCCTCTCCGTTGCTGAGATCTGCATTCTTTTTTACATCCACGATAACGTCTTCTGAAGAAATACACAGACCTTTTGAATCATATAAACGGAAGAATGCTACCTGATAGCGCCCTGTCACTGAAGTATCCCGCCCTGAAAAAGTATACATCGCTTCCCCTTCTACTGCTGTCGTAATTGTCGCATCTCCTTTAACATATAATTTGTTGCTGAGATTTCCTTCAAACTTAAGGGTCAGCCCCTCAAGAGAAAAGACTTCCCCGTTTTTCTTTACCAGAATTTCAACGGTTTGCAACCCTTGATCTCCCTGACGCAAAACAATATAATTCGATGGATTTCGTGTTTGTTTCTCTAAATCTATTACTATTTTTTGAGTATTCATTCTTTCACCTCTTCTTTTGTTTTACTTATTGATGAACTTGTTACAACAATCAACTTTCAAATTTTTTATTTTATGATTTGATATTAACTCTTATTATGCCTATATTTTTATTTTCCAGATCAATCATCCCGCTTTAATCTTGAACAATTACACAGGCATCCCAACGCAATTCTGTCCAGTTCTTTGGACATCTCATCCTAATGTTGCCGTTGGATTGAAAAGAGATCGCTGCACTTGTACCATCTTGAATAGTTCCGGTAATCGTCACATCTCGGGATGGAAAGACCAGCATTTCCGATGGCTTCCATGTTCCTATAGAAACCCAGAAACCATCACCTCCACCAGCAGTTGTTCTTTTAATAATTCCGGCGGTCTGGATTCCACTCTTTCCCTGAATATAAATTTTCTTTATTTTCGGTTGATACCAGTTTTCATTTGGATACTCCCATGAAAGTCCTGAAGCCAAAGTCAGGTAGTACCAATCATGATCAATCAGAGAATCATAGCTAAGTACACCAATTTTATTACCATAAGCAAGTCGTAATCCTTGATTGCTTAAAGCCCATGCAGACAACTGATTTCCATCAGAATCATTGATTCGGCAAAGCAGCTCCTGAGGGTTAATTTCCAAGAACCCACTTTGACTGGTTTCTGGAACAACATATTCCATTCGTAATTTGGCGGCATCCAGTTTCGTCAATCCGACCAGACGAGCTCCCTGATCCATCATGTCAAACGTATTAATTATTTTTGATCCGGTCATGACTGTGCCAGTGATCTCTCCACCCAAAATTTTAACGGCATTTAGTTCTATAATATTCAATATGGACTGCTGAATCGTTTGAGGATTCCATTTCTTTCCGTCCCAAACAAAATAGCCGGTAATTGAGTCAGGGTTATTAATATCCTGCCTCCACCACTGTTGTCCAGCCTTAGGATTCGACGGCTCCTTGGAAGAGGTGAATGGATAGGTAATGCCTTCTACCTTATTTTGGAGTGCTTTCAGTTGTTCATCGTCATACATTGCCGACCAAATATATTCCTTGGGATTTGTTGAAGGGGTTAACGTTGCCTTGTTATGGGCAATTCCAATATATTTCTTGCCCTCAGGATTCTCACTGATCCCATTTCCGTTTACATCATCTGCATAGCGAATCCACGTATAAGTTGGCAGCCCATTTTGCCCTGGAGGTCCTTCTAATCCATCCTGTCCGTCCTGACCGATGATTTTAACCCAAAGACCATCATAATCTCTGGAATCATCTGAAGGCGTCGGCTGATTTAACCCGTATTTTATAGCCATATATGTTTTACCAAGAGGCATAGCGGAAATATTTTTTCCATTCTCATCATCAGCGTAACGAATCCACGGAAAATAGGTATCTCCTGATTTTATCGTCTGAATTTTATCAGCCAGATCTTGAAGCCGCTGATTGATCCCACTGGACTTTATCAAATAGTTTCCAAGAACTGCTGTCGCTTTCTTGTTAGATCTGGAACGCTCCAGTTTTAAAACTCTTGCCTGTAAATACAAATTATCTTCATCATCAACAATATTGACTGTATCACCAATTCGTACATCATCTGGAAGGAAAGCAATATCTACTTCATAATTGATCTCCGGCTCAGAACGTTTTCTCAGCTCCTTTACAGCCTCTGCGCAGAGCAGATCTTTATCTAATGTATCGTAGTTAAAATTGGCGACAATGTGTCCAACATTTGTCCCTGTTTCACTTAAATAACGGCTCCAGACTGACAATGCCTGTCTGTCCAGCAGGTACATCCCTTCTACGTAAAAGCGCCCATCATCATAGTTGTATCCCTGTAATGTAATTCCTTCAGAATCG
This sequence comes from Enterococcus sp. CWB-B31, assembly GCF_020567645.1. Taxonomy (NCBI): domain Bacteria; kingdom Bacillati; phylum Bacillota; class Bacilli; order Lactobacillales; family Enterococcaceae; genus Enterococcus; species Enterococcus sp. CWB-B31. The sequence goes on along the minus strand of NZ_JAJDJW010000001.1, from coordinate 210,227 downwards.
CCTTCGGTTTTTCCTCCGTAAACTCTGAAAGCTGTCGCAAGATTTTCTATCGTTTCTTCTGTAACGATATTATCGATATCTCGGTTGAGTCGTAATTCAATTTGTGTTTCATTTCCCCGTTTTTGAAAAATGTCGATATATTTCCTGACAACTTTCATTCCTTTTATCTCAAACCGAAAGGAAAATTCTGCTTGATCAAATGCTTCAACAATTGCCAATAAACGTTTTGTCGCTGTCTCTTCATTAGAAAATGGCAGTTTCTTTTGAAGTGTAGAAACTTCATTTTGACCAATTTCAAATCCTGAATCATAAATTGCACGATTAATGTAATAGGAAATCGGCTGTTCTTTGGCAGGCTCACTCCACTGGTCCACCACTTCGTTAAGAAGATCTAATCCCGCATCTTCGGCATAAATGAATACTTCTCTGTTTTTCCTGTTTTTTTCTTTTCGAATAATCGTATAAAAACGAATCTGCTTATCTTCGTCCTGCATTAACAGGTAATTACCGATTTGAGTTAAGCGGTTGATTTCTGTCAGATTATCTTCAATAGATAAATAGCCAGTAAGAATAGAAGACCCCTTTTCAATTTCCTGTGACTCCGTGTCATCATAGAATTTTAGTGCCTTTGGTAAAGTTCCTGTTGAAGCCATTCCCAAGATGGAAAACTTTCTATCCGCAAAATATAGAATCATAAGAACACCTCATTAAAGCTGATTTTCATCTCCGGCTTCTTTGAAAACTCAGAGTACAGACAATGAATTTGATTTTCCCCTGTCTTCAGCATAAATTGTTCCCAGTCATTTCCAAGTGCTCCCAGTCCAGGTGTTTCCAATCCATTCAATAAAACCGTTCCCTTCCCAGTATCAATAGAGAGAACATCATACTCACCAAACTTGTTGGGAATATCAATCCATTTCTCCACATTATGCTTTTGGAATCTGCAGGAAGTATATATATTCACCGCCATTGCCGGAAGTGTCTTCCATTGTGCCGCATAAAAAGTAATGAATTTTCCTTCAAGATTTGCTGCAGCAGAATTATTGAAAGAGAATATCCCAGAAGGAGTTGTAAATGTAAATTGATTATTAAATTTATCCACCTTCCATGAACCTCCCCACCAGCCGGTAAGCATGTTTCCGGTAAAGGATTTTGAAGGTATCTCCTTCACAACCTGTCCGTTAATAACCAGACAACATGTCATCTCATGCGCACTTGTATTACTTTTTACAAAAATAATACCAGCAACATTTTTACCCTCTGGAGTGTTTACCAGCCATTGCTGCATCCCAGCTTGTTCAACAGAGCCCGAGATAAAAAATTGACCGATTTCAAAGGTCCAGTTTTTGGCAGTATCTTTCCCTTCACTATCCGGTGTAAACGGGCGGGTAATAGATGGGCCATGCCAGCCTTCACCTGTTCCATAACTTATTGTTCGCAGACTTGGAAATTTTTGCCCAGCCCAAGGATCATAACTAATGTTATAGACATCGTAGGATAAACCGCTGCCACTTTGCTTGCACTCCATTCCCTTATATTGAACAACAAAGCCTTCGTTTGTACGCCACTTAGATTTTGCAAATGTATCCTCCCAAAAGTTAACTCCGCAAATATCAATAATGCCATATTCTGATTTCTCGTAGGCAACGCCGTTGACTTCATCAGGATCGCCAAATTGGAGTAACGCTCCTTCATCATTAATAAAGCCGACAAATCCATTATCGGAAGTCATCTGCACCTCTATCTTCGGAAATGACTCAAATGTTCCAGAATTATAAATGTCCAGAACATCTTTTTTACGGTTGGTTGCTTCCTTCGCCTGAACACTGTATGCAACTCCATCCGGAATCTGCCAGGTAATCGTGCCGAACCCTAGGAATCTTTTTTCCAAAACATCAATATCTCCGGTTGGAAGAGCCATATAATATTTATCTGGCTCATCTGTAAAAATTAATTGTGCCGGTTCGGATACATTCAGTATCCGAGCCAGTTCTCTTCTTTTATTTATTAAATCATTTCTTACTACAAAGGGCATCTCAATGATCTTTTCATCCAGACTATAGCCGGTATATCGTTTGAAATGGTGGGTTCCCACCTGCAGCGTATGATTCGTTCTTGTTGTGCCGATTCCCCGGCGAAAGTCTTCTGTCACCCTTAAATAAGGAGACAAATCAACTCCATTAAAAATCACTGTAAAATCATTCAAATTCTCTCGCCTCCTAATCTTGCATCTGCGCGATTGATCCGGTCAATTTCAGGCTTCATAAACTTAGCTGTTCCTTTAGCAATTTCACGACCATCCGCTTCAAAAGTTGCTTCAAAATACATCGGCGGTTGATTGTTTCCATGGGTAGATACTGCCAAATCATATTTGGCAACCAGCGCACTTGAAGCAGCACCTGTATGAAGCAGTTCAGGATTGGCACTGAGATTCATCATACCTAATTCATTATTTAATTTTGTACTCAGCATATTTGAAAGATCTGCATTTGGCACTGCATCAATCGTTGCCGCTTCAGCCAGTTTCTCAGACAGTTTTGAGACAGGAGCAATCATCGCTTCAATTCCAGCACCAAATCCTTCTCCTGTCCATTCGCCCATCTGAATCATTACCTTGGAAGGTGAAGCGATTCTCAACCATTTTTTTACCGTATCCACTGCCCCTTTTGCCAAAGCAGCTGCTTTTTCTTTAACTTTCGTTATCATGTTGTCTATCCCATTAATAAAGCCCATTGCCAAATCCACGCCAGCATTTTTCATATCCTTAACAAATCCGGTTACTCCATCAATGACTGAGTGGGCAATTTCTCCGGCTTTTGTACCAGCTTCACTAATTTTCTGACCAATCCCGTTAATTAGATTTGTAATCAGTTCGATTCCTTTTATAAGCATCTGTCCTAGGAACTCACCAATTTTTGAGAGAATCCCCAGCATAAGATTTCCTATCGCTCCGAGTAATTGCCCGAGCATGCTCAACAATCCGGTAATTAATGCCGTAATTAATTGCACGCCGACAGACAAAATTCTTGGCAGATTTTTTATCAGCGCAAAAACTAGTGCCGTAAGGATTGTTACCGCTGCCTCAAGCAGAGCTGGCAGGACTTCGAGCAGACCGGCTATAATTGCCAGCAGAATTTTTATTCCAGCATTCAGCAACATCGGTAAATTTTCAATTAAAAGTGCAACAAATGTCGTTACAATAACAATGACTGCTTCAACGATAAACGGCAATGCAGTCATCAGACCTTCAATCAAAGCATTTAACAGGGCCACCCCTGATTCAACCAATAGTGATAGATTTTCCAAAATAGCTGTAAGTAATCCTGTAATAATCCCAATTCCGGCATCAACCAGCCCTGGCAGCATCCCTGCAATTCCTTCAATTAAACCTGTCAGCATCGCTGCACCTGTCTCAATAAATGAAGGAAGCATATTGATGATTTCCATAATAACGTTCATAATTGATTCGACTACCATTGTTAACAATTCTGGAACAGATATTCCCATTCCTTCTGCAATTGAGGAAATCATTTTAGTCCCCATAATCAGCAATTTGGGAATTCCTCCCAAAATAAAACCTATAATTGTCGGAATTAGGTTTTTAAATATTTCTAAAAGACCGGACATATCTCCACTTTGAAAAGCTTGAAGAATGGCTTCTTTAAAAAGAGACAGCTTTTCGGTCACTGTCCCCAAAATGTTTTTAATGAATTCAAAAACAACTGCCATTCCTCCTCTTAACATTTCAGAGTTCTGGTAAGCTGACGTAAAGGCTTCTATTACCGAAGCTCTAAAATTCTTAACTTTTTCTATTACAACTGCCGTAGCTACTTTTAAGTATTCAAAGACAGCCTGCACAACATTTCTAAATGTTTCTGAACGCTGATAGGCTGTATAAAGAATCACGGCTAATGCGGTAATCGCCGCAACAGCTAAAAAGATCGGACTTGCCAGAAGACCACCTGCTCCACCAACACCCATCAGCATAGTTTTAAATCCTCTGAGTGCACTGATTGTCGGACCGATCGCTGTCGTTATTGAATTAACAATCAAAATTGACTTCAGTGCAGCTGCAAAAACCACCAGCGCTCCGGTAACTGTATAAACAATAGCTGGATATCTATTTAAAAAATCCGCAAAACGGTTCACCACATCTGAAGCAACCTCAATCATTTTTGTAAACGGCTCCAGTAGCGGCTGCCCAAATGCTGCTTTTATATTTTCCACTGCCTCCTTCCATCTTTGCATAACAGCAGAAAAATTGTCCTGACCGCTTGCTTCGGCAGCCGCATTAAAAATAGATTTCAATGCATTGTTCAATTTTTTCGAGACTATTCCTGCCGTATTTAAAGACTCTGCAGACAGTTGCGTCATTCGGTCTATTAGCACTTCGACTTCACTTGTTGCATCACCTGTGTCCACTTCAACCATTACCGACTCAACCAACTGAAGGTCGTTTAGCCGTTGTTCAAAAGCATCCAGCACACTGTCAGCTCGTGAAGAGTTAACAGCCAGTGCTACGCGTATTTCTTCCATACTCATTTTCTTTCACCTCGTTTCTGTTTTTCTTCGTACCAGCGTCTTCTTTCCACCAAATCCATTGCTTCGAACACAGCTGCTTCATGATTTGTTTTTAACGCAACAGCTTTTTTCGCTTCAAGAATCTGCTGCCTTTCCTCCATGCTGCATTTTTCAGGAATCTTCATCCTCCGAATATCAATGACTTTTCTGAGCTTCGTCTGTTCACTTAGACCAGATAGCAACACTGAAAATTCTTCCCAGTGCATTCTCCCTCTTTCCTCCATCAGATTAATTCCATAATCCTGACGAAAACTGGCATAAATATACGGAGTATCTTCAATCAGATCGTAATACTTTGTCTCAGGCGGACGCTCTTCAATCAATACATTTCCCATTAAGTCTTTATTTTCTCCGGCAATATTTTTGACTTCACCAAAAATCTTTTTCAAAATAACAGTAAACAACTGTTCTTTTTGTTCCCATGGAATCATTTCCAGTTCTTCTTCCGTAAGATTTCCCAGCATTACCAGTGCTAAAAGAACTTTGAAATGCTCACTTTCCTCTTCATTTTGAAACACCTCATACCATCTGAGTACACTTGAAAACTCAAGATTCAGCTGATAGTGATTTCCGGCTATTTCTACCTCGTCATTTAAGCCCCAGGCCAATGAAAGTGTCATTGTTCATCACTTCTTTTTCCCGTCAACAAATTGCTGCAGTTTATTTTTTTCCTGAATAGCCCGATATTGCTCCATTACCCCGATAAATGCATCAAGGATGGCTTCGGCATCTTCCCCAGCTTTTTCATAGAGTTGGTTAAATGCATCTTTTCCAAGAACTGTATCAATTGCTTTTTTGATGATCTTGATAGTTTTTTCGTAAACAGCTGTTTCTGAGATTTCATCCGAAGTATCTTTCAATTCATCGGCTTGCTTCAAAAGTACTTTTTGTTCTTCTTCCAGACTTGCCAGTACCTGACGATATTCCTTTCTTTTACGATCACTGGTCAGTAATTTAAACTCCAAACCGCCTATATTTACTGGAATAAAACCATTGCTTAAACTGACATTGATTTCTTTATTATTTTTGATTTGCTTTGACATATATTTTCCTCCTCCATGGATCTGTTTAGAACGTAATGGAAATGCAGAAACTCAGTATTGAAGTCTGAATATTCTGATTTTTTATCCTGATATTCTGTTTCTGCATTTCCACAGTGCATGTGATAGTACGTTACCTATCACTATTACCTAGTGCTCTGACCAACTTAGAAATTACACTAAAAGATCGTCTATAAATGATGTTCAATAGTCGAATTTTTTAACTTATATACTTCAATGACAAGAACGAGCAGCTTCAAAAACAGCTGGATAGTTGCCCACGCATTTCCAAGTAGATACAAGGATTTCCCACTTTTACAAGAACAGCTGGCGAGATTGCCAATCCTGCTTTGTCAGTTTCACTTGTGTAAGAACATTTAGTGAAATGATATGCGTGACCTCTATAAATATTCCTTGAATAGAGGCTAGCTCATCTAGGAGTATTAGCAGGATGGTATTCAATACTACTGGATATGCCTCACATTTCTTGGTATAGAAGCGTAGCTTAGGTTTAAATCAGTCGATACACTGGTTCTGCTTTTCACTGGCTGACAACTATGCTTTTGTATCTTTTGGTAGTCCGTTAAATGAAATCGTGCATTCAAAATTACCTCGCATATTTGCGTCTCCACCAGTATGAATAATTCCTGTTAGTGTTGATTTTCCTTCACGAATTCGTCCATCAGGTTCTGTATGACGGAAATAAATCAAACGGCCATCTCCTGATTTAGACAGGCAGTCACGAACAAAGTCTTGTGCTGGATCATCTTTATAACGGCGGTGCCCTTTAAATGCATACGCACTTGTGACGCTAGTAACATCAATATTGCTGCCGCCTTTGTCTCCATAATAAGCATAAGTTTCTGTTTCTTCTTCAGTTGTCGGTTCTACAGTTTGGATTCCTGCTGCTAGTTCAAATAATTGCGGTTCAGTATCTCCTGTCGGTATGGGACCCACTTCATATTTATTCATCCAGTTTGGTGCAAAGCCTGTTGCTCCTGTCTCCGGTGCAAGTTTCATAAATGTTTGTTTGATCATCATTGTTCCTCCTAGTTTTTTTGAATTAATAGATTTGCTTTGATTTTGAGAATATAAATAAATTCTTCATTATCAGTTATTTCCAGTAACTGAGGTAATTGGACTCCTTCGCAGGAACGAAGGATAAAGCTGCCCGAATCACTTACCACAGTCAGGAGCTCTCCATTTATGTCAGGTCTGGGAAAATCGTCCAGCTCCTGATAAATAAGATATGATTCCTGTCGTGCCTTTTTCTGATCACTGTTTTTTATTGACACCTGAAAATTTACATTATAGTATCTGGAATGATCTAAAAAACGAATTTCTGTTTCTGATGGTTCATCCAAAATAGCTATACCTTTCTCCTGATTTGTCAATGGTCGAAAAATAATTTCTTTTTCTCCCTGCTTGTTCAGACTTGCTGAATCAATATCCAGCTGCTTCAATAAATATTCAGCAATTTTCTCATAAAAGTCCATCTCTTGTTTCCCAACTGCAGATACGGTTCTTTTGAATAAATACCTATACGTCTTTTTGGATGCTTTTCGTATATTGCTTTATTCAACAGAAAATTTATCCTCATTCTTTTTATGCTTTTCTTATTCGTTGTTCATAAATAATGTGTCAAAAACCTATCTACAGATGAACAGTTCCTTCATTTTTGGGCTTCCAAAAATGTCTTCTTCTGTTCCTTTAGGATCCTCCTTTCTCCCGACCAATCCGGCGCCGGTTCTCATCGGTAAATTAAGTCTATACCCAAAAGGCGATTTTAAACTTTCACTTTACTCCCAGAAGACCCTTGCTTTACTTTCACCAGTTGTCCCTCATCGTAAGATTCAGCAAAATGCAACAGCGCTCCATCCAGCTCCCGGTAAAATTTACTTTCACTTATATGGTAGTTTAAAGACAGAGCAACATTTGTCTCCTTATTATTTATATATTTGTCATAGATCAGCCGACGTTCAAATGCAGATAATTTATTAATCGCCGAAGCAATTTGCTTTAGTTCAACCTCTGCCAAAATTTTTCTTTCAACAACCTGTTCTTCCTTATGGTTCTTTTCATCCTCACCTAAGTCAAAATAATAACTTGCCGTAACTTTAGGTAGTTTTTCAGTTCTTGCCAACCGACTCAACTGAGGAAAAGTCCGCAATGTCAGGCGAGCATTTTGTTTCGTTTTTTTCTTATCAATTTCGGGGAAAATTAACATAACTTATATCTCCTTTAACTTATTTTTAGAACCAAGCTCAATGAATCTACTGTCAACATATAATTGAACCAGCTCTTTAACCGTAAATCTTCAATTCCAATAAATTTTTTTAGAAATTAGAAAGTATTATCTTCTTTACTTATCTACTATAACCGCTCTTATATACTCAATTTTCCTGATTTTTTCCGTTTTTTCTCTCTATTCAGAATATCCAAATAAAAAACAAGGTTTGAAATCATTAAGACTATATGTAACTTCTGAATTTAAAATAAATAAAGCCTGATTTTGACAGGAACACTCAAAATAGGGCTTTATTGTATAAAAAATTTTAAGATAAACGGAAAAATACTTAGCTGCAATTCTGTTTCTTTGCTTCCTACTTTATTCACTTTACATGGATTCCCAACTGCCACACTCTGTACCGATATAGACTTGGTCACAATATTTTCTAATCCACCACATGATCTCCAATCGCAACTCTAGGCATAATACTAATATTCTTGCCAATCTAAACATAATTTCCAATTGCTACAGGGACCGACTGGATCATTAGGGTTAGAGGAGTTTTTCTGGAAAATCTTTCTTCTGCCTTCATCGGGTGAAGTACTGTACAAATATATCCCCCGAGGTCAATTAATGAATAAATTGACCGTAATCAACATAAAAAAGGACAGAAATATGTATATTTTCCCCTAAAGTTTCCAGCATTTTTTCAAGTTCTCTCATAGCAGCCGTTCACTTTTCATATTAGTTATTAAAATGTTTAAAAAAATAAAATTAATTATTTATAGATTGATATATATTTATATAAACCTATAAATTCCTGCTGTATTTAAAAGATTGGGATAAGAACCCTCAGATTAAATACTTAATAGATTCAGCAATGAAATGCAAAAAAGGAGTGAATTTCTCCACTCCAAAAATACTTTTTTTCAGCTATTCTGTACTTTAGATTCTGCATTTGTTTTTGTTTCAACTATAAATTAGCGACGATGCCCAGTACCGTGACTGGAAGACTGATTCCCCCCATGATGATATCCCCGACCTCTCATAGCTCCATTATGCATGGTATTCTGATTTTGGTTATTTTCTGGGGAATCTCCGGCATTTCTCTGATTATAATAACTGCAAGTACCTGCACAATTTGCCGCATGATTTCCTGTTCCATCACAAATACCTGTACCTGGCGGCTGATTTCCCTGAGTCGTACAGCTGCCATCGCAAATTTCATTCCAATGGCCCAGCTCGTTACAGATACCTGCATTTTGAGTCATTGGCTGATTAGCATCTGGTTGAACCAAATCAACAGTTTGTTCAGATTCCTTTCTATCAATGGCCGTCAGTCCAGCATTTTCTTCTAATTTAGTTTGCTGTGGAATTGCCTGTTTTGTTGTTTCTGTCTGGACACGTACTGCTTCGTCTCTGCAAAATGCTATCAAACCGACTGTCTTTCTAGTCAAATTTGCTAATTGTAAGCCGGACTTTTCTCGAAAAGCTGCTGCTTCAGCAGAAGATATTGCTGTCTGACCATTAACTATCGGTGCATAAAAGCCTATGAGTAAACACACAATCATTCCAATAACCACCATTAAACTTGTTCTCTTTTTCATTTTTCCTCACCTCATTTCTCTATCTACTTTACAGTGTAAAAAGAAGTTATGGCAGAAGTGTGACAAAAGAGCCGGCTTTTTCAACGGGTGTTCTCTATTGGTAAATAAAAAGTAACGACTACCTGGCATCCAGACTCATTGTCAATGGTAATTTCTCCCGAATGCCGTTGGATGATTTGCTGACAAATAGCCAGTCCCAAGCCTGTTCCCTCTTCTGAATTTATGCGGTTTCCTCTGTGAAACGTTTCAAATAACGCCTGAGAATCTATAGGGTTTATAGAGCCGCTTTGATTTTTGAGTTTAAAACAAAGCTGATTCTTAATCTTTTCGATACTTAACAGAATTTCTGAATTATTATTGCTGTATTTATTTGCGTTGTCCAGTAAATTTTTCATCAGCTGAGTAAGCCGGACGTGATCTCCATAAATGTAGACAGGCTCTGTCAATTGATTGTCTATCTTTAATACCTGGCCTTTCTCCTTCAATTTCCAACGGTAAGCTCTGACTGCATCCTCTATAATTTCAAGAGGATCAACACTTTCCATATTTAAACTAAATTCTACAGATTGAAGTCTGCTTAATTCCAATAGATCATTGACCAGCCGTTCTAAACACCCTGCTTCTTTCAGCAATTGCTGATGATATAGTTTCAGTTCTTTCTGAGAAGTAACTAATTCATCCGTCAAAGCTTCCAGAGAGCTCTTCATCACCATTACTGGCGTTCTTAATTCATGAGAAATTTGTGAAAGAAATTCTTTTTCTCCCCGTATTTTATTTTCCTGCTCATTTTTTGCCTGCTCAAGTCGCTTACTTAAAATAGACAGTCGTTCAGCCAGTTCATTCAGTTCATCTTCTGTTTGGAACTTTAAAGCCGGAGGATACTTTTCATTAATTAATGCATCTGTATAGTTCTCCATCTCTCTGATTGGTGAAACAAAGTCTCTGGCCAGTCTGATCAACAGCAGAATACTGATAAGTAAAGCGATGAGCATACTGATAAGTAAAATTAAATAACCATTTGCCTGATTCTGATGAATACTGGCAACATCGGAGTACATCACAACAATACCGACCACTTGATTTTCCACAAGAATGGGCAACACCATCGTGATCGAAGATAATTGAAACAGACCTCCTTCTTTAATGGAAGCTGAGCTCTTGCTTAAATACACGCTTTCAATCAACTGATTGGCTGCTTCTGGCAACTCCTGATCTGTTGTATTTCCATGGTGACTATTTAAAAGCGCCTGCTTATTTTGATCAACTACCCAGACATAGTCTCCGGCAATTTGATTAATAAAATTCAAATAAGTACCATAACCCATCATCCCACTATGATTGTTTTGACCACTGCCCATTCTGGAAGAAAGTGTTTCTCCTGAAAAGTAATCAGCCAAGGTATTTTGAATGATTTCTCCTCTGTGACTTACTTCTTCCATATGGAGATCCTCGGTCTGCTTTGAAAAAATGACAGCAAACAACACTCCGATCATTATAGTCATCATAATTAGCAATGTAGAAACCAATCGAATGAGACGGCCTAATATACTTTTTTTCATTCCATCACCTCAAGCGCATAGCCTTCTCCCCAAATCGTTTTTATTTTACAGGAAGAACCCGCTGTTTTCAGCTTCACTCTCAATCGCTTAATATGACTGTCAACAGTTCTCGGATCACCATAATAATCTATTCCCCAAGCACTGTCCAAAAGATTCTCTCTTGTGAACACCTTCTTTGGATATTGAAGAAACAAGATTAAAAGCTCAAATTCCTTCTTAGTCAGAATAACTTTTGAATGACCTATCTTTATTTCTTTTGTCTTTTGATCAATAAAAATATTGCCATAAAAAAGAGCTGAATCCACAGTATTTTTTTCAAAATCAATTCTTCTCAGCAATGCCTTTATTCGTGCAACTACTTCCTTGGGCGAAAAAGGCTTCACAATATAATCATCTGCACCAATCTCCAAGCCAAGAATCCGATCTGCATCTTCAGACTTTGCAGTAATCATAATAATCGGCACAATAGAGGTCCTTCGAATTTTTTTACAGATGGTAAAACCATCAACATTTGGAAGCATAATGTCCAGCAAAATCAGATCTGCAGGCTCAGTTGGAAATAAATCCAATGCCTCTTTTCCATCATAAATATGCTTCGTTTCATACCCTTCCTTTTGCAGATATTTTTCCAGAACATCAACAATTTGATGGTTATCTTCAATAATCAAAATCTTTTGCATTCGTCTCTCCCTTCTGAAACCCAGTCCTTTTCCTTTCCACTCCAGTAAAACTGCTTTTTTTCTCATTATAGTTGAAAAGAAGGAGCTTTACATCAGTAACTAGTGAGAATCGATTTCAGTCCTTTCAGATAATTCCGCCCTTGAATAGAAGTAATCCAACATTCCAAATCTTCAACAGATTCTTCTCCGCTTTTCTCTTAATAAATCAATTCGATACTTAAACCCAAATAACCAAAATTCTTTTCGTATTTTTTGAATTTACCCCCAATTTTTGACACTAATACAGAAAAGCATTGAACTAACAATATTTCGAAGTATCCTTCATTTATTTAGAAAACAGCTTCTGTAACTGCTGATATAATAGGCTTTTTAGTGAAAAACGGGGAAATTCAAAGTATTTTTGATTGACAATCATTTACAACTCTAATATTATAGATAAAAAGACTCTTTAATATCTTTTTATCATTTTCACTCATAATAACTAATGAAAGTAGTGAACGCAATGAAATACACAAAAGCAACAAACTACGCACTCCACATTATTGCTTATCTAATCAGCAGCAAATCTCAGGAAAAGTCCTCCATATACACTTTGGCAGAACAGTTCAAGCTTTCTCCCACATATTTGTCCAAAATTTTGACACAACTGACAAAAGCCGGACTGGTCAGTTCGACACCAGGAGCAAAAGGCGGTTATCAGCTGGCTGCTCCTAAAGAAACGATTTCCTTCCTCGATGTCATTCAGGCAGTTGAGGGAAGAGCACCTCTGCTTGTTTGTGATATGTCTGTGAATCACAATTGTGTGATTCAACAAGTTATTACTAATGCTGAAAAGGAAATGAATAACTTTTTAGCTGAAAAAAAGATTATTGATATTCTTTAACCAAGCTGTTTTTTTCAACGATTCATCAAAATCATTTTATTCAAAGGAGATCTATTTATGAATCATTCACATCATCCAACCAATCCTGACTTCTTTCAAAAAAAAGTTGCCAATCTTGAACAGCATCGCATTGAAACTATTACGTTTGAAGAGATTGCAGCACTCTTGGCTATCCAATCAACAGATAAAATTGCTGATTTAGGTGCCGGCACCGGATATTTTACATTTCCACTCGCTGAAATTGCAGAAACCGTTATTGCTGTTGATTTAGATATGCAAATGCTGGCATATATCAAAGAGAAAATGGAAAATCAGCAAATGTCCAATATTAAACCAGTACATTCTGCTTTGACAAACCTCCCCTTAGAAAATCATTCTGTTGATAAAGCCTTAGCTTCAATTGCCTTGCATGAAATTCCGGAGCTTTCTCAGGCACTGGATGAAATTAAACGTATCCTAAAGTCAGGCGGTTATTTTCTTTGTGTGGAAATTGAAAGAGATGTGACGGGCACTCATAACCATCCCCGAATCACACAGGAAGAAATGAGGAAGTATCTGTTGGAAGCTGGTTTTACAATTATCGATGAAAGAATTCCAACTAAAGGAATTTACGCCATTACTGCACAAATCTGACAAATTAGAAAAACAGACTATTATGTCAAGCTGTTTTTTATTATAATCGAGCTAAGCAGACTGCATTCTGATTGCTTCAATTAAATAAATAGTCAGAGAACGGAAAAGGATGGATGACAAATGAAAACAGCAAGAATCAGCAGTATCATTGATTTGACCGAAGGCGGTTGTAATGCCTGCGGAATTATAAAATGTGAGTCCTATACACTGACAATGGACGGTTTGGAGACACCTTTGGAGGAATTAACAGTGAGTACACTTGTCATGACTCTGGCTCTGAAAAGCGGTTTTAAACAGGAAATGAAGATGGCGCTTCTTGATGACTATATTTCTTTTACAAAAGGAGATCTTGAGGTGAAACTGTTTGAAGATTATGATCGACTCACTTATAAAAGTGCAGCTGCAGAAATGAACACACGGGATCGTATTGCAGATACACAAGAATTAACAGAGACAGCAAATAATATTCTGACTACTCTGTTTCAAATAGAAGCTATTGCTTTTGAGTATTAAATACGTCCTTAAGCTATTTATTGATCGACATCCTTTTGTCGATCTTTTTTTGTAAAACTTTTTCTCTAGAGAGCAAAAGGAAGGCATCTTTATCTGAAAATCACTTTCCAGATAAAGACACCTTCCTTAATTATTCAGTTATTTATTTTTTTCTATGTTAGTTGCGAATCATATAGTCAAATGCTCCTAAAGCAGCCGTTGCCCCTGATCCCATAGAAATAATAATTTGTTTATAAGCGCTGTCAGTACAATCACCTGCTGCAAATACCCCCGGCAAACTTGTTGCACCGCGTTTGTCAACAACGATTTCACCCATTCTTGTAAGCTCTAGTGTATCTCCAAGCCAATCTGTATTTGGAACCAGACCAATCAGCACAAAGACACCTTGAACCTCCAGATGAACTTCTTCATTAGTTTCACGATCTGCATACGTAATACCATTTACTTTATCTGTACCCGTGATTTCCTTCGTCTGAACATTTTTCAAGACAGTTACGTTTGGTAATGAGTATAAACGATCCTGAAGCACTTGATCTGCTTTCAATTCAGGCATAAATTCAAGAACAGTAACATGTTTTACTACTCCAGCCAAATCAATAGCCGCTTCGATTCCAGAGTTTCCTCCACCAATAACAGCAATATCTTTTCCTTCAAATAACGGACCATCACAGTGCGGACAGTAAGCCACACCTTTGTTCTTAAATTCCTGCTCACCGGGAACACCAACATTACGCCAACGGGCACCTGTTGCAAGAATAGCCGTTTTACTTTTCAGAACCGCTCCGTTTTCAAGGGTTACCTCAACAAAATCTTTTTTCTCCAATTTAGCCGTTCGCTGAGATTTCATCACATCTACAGGATATTCATTCACATGCTCTTCTACCTGAGCCATCAGCTTCGGACCTTCTGTATATTTTGTTCCAATAACATTTTCAATACCCAGTGTTTCCAGAACCTGTCCGCCAAATGTCTCAGCAACAAGACCGGTACGGATTCCTTTGCGGGCAGCGTAAATAGCTGCGCTGGCTCCGGCAGGTCCTCCTCCGATAACCAAAACATCATAAGGATCTTTCCCTTCAAATTCAGAAGCATCTGCTGGACCGGCAGCTTTTTCAAGAATCTGTTCAATCGTCATACGTCCGCTTGAGAATTCTTCCCCATTTAACAAGACAGTCGGTACAGCCATGATTCCTTTAGCTTCCACTTCCTCTTTAAACATACCGCCTTCAACCATTGTATGTGAAATTTTAGGATTCACAACACTCATGATATTCAGTGCCTGAACAACATCCGGACAGTTATGACAAGTCAAACTCACATACGTTTCAAAATGCAGTTCCTTGTCAATGCTTTGAATCTGTTTGATTATTTTCTCATCAACCTTAGGCGCACGTCCGCTGACCTGCAGTAAAGCAAGAACCAGAGAAGTAAACTCATGTCCTAAAGGAAGTCCTGCAAAAGCAACACCGCTTCCTCCATCTGCACGATCGACAGCAAAGCTTGGGGTTTTATCAAGCTGAACTTTTTCCATGGAAATTTTTGGAGACATTGAAACAATTTCTTCAACAAGTTCCAGCACTTTTTGAGAATTTTCATCAGAACCGATGCTTGCTTTCAACACAATATTATTTTCTAAAAGCTCAAGATATTGAGCCAATTGACCTTTAATTTCTGTATCTAACGCCATTTGAATCCTCCTTAAATTTTACCTACGAGATCAAGGCTAGGCTTCAGAGTTTCTTCGCCCTCTTTCCATTTTGCAGGACAAACTTCACCTGGATTTTTACGTACGTATTGTGCAGCTTTAACTTTATCGATCATAATACTTGCATCGCGACCGATGCCGTCTGCATTGATTTCCACTGTTTGAACCACGCCATCAGGATCAACAAGGAATGTTCCACGTTGTGACAGCCCTTCCTCTTCATCCAATACATCAAAAATACGAGAAATCTTTTGACTTGGGTCACCAATCATAATGTATTCAATTTTACCAATCGCTTCTGATTGGTCATGCCAGCCTTTATGAACAAAATGAGTATCTGTAGAAACAGAATAAACTTCTACGCCCAGTTCTTTCAATGCTTTGTACTGATCCTGTAAATCTTCCAGTTCGGTAGGGCAGACAAAAGAAAAGTCAGCAGGATAAAAACAGAAAATGCTCCACTGACCTTTTAAATCTTCAGAAGATACATCGATAAATTCCCCCTGATGATACGCTTTTGCAGTAAATGCTTCAACTTCTTTTCCAATTAATGACATATAAAATTCCTCCATAAAAGTATTTGTATTGAGAATACGTAATGTAAATAATACCTGAAACTTCATGATTCAATTTTTGAAAAATGAAATTACAATTAAAATTATCAATGTTCTGCCATAAAAAGTCAAGAGGTAATTATAATTGTTAAAAACTTATAATTATTCTAATTTACAGATTCAAAAACCTTTAAATACAGAATTTGTGAAATATTAATCATAATTAACAAGAAAGCTCCATTCTCAATTACACCTTTTTTTATTCTCTTTTTCTCATATATTTTTATATTAAAAACTCTCATTTACCAAGCTTTGACTATTTTACTATATTTTACTTAGTGTAATTTTCAACCTTCCACAGTCCATTAAATATATCTCCATCCAGTCCCATAACCTTGACCTTATTTGGATACGCCGATGTAATCATGCGATTATCTCCCTCTTCTGAATTTTAGTATGTATTTCTTTTATTTTATCATGTAATTTATTTTTTATAGTCGTCAATAAAAAAATACGTTACATACAGAAATTCTGCATCTCCCGCACTTCTCTTAAAGTTGGAAAGGAGCACATTCAGTTTCTAAACTTCACAATGAATGACAAATTTATTTCCCTCTATTGCTAATCAGCGCTTCAATTTCTTCAAAGCAATAGATTCTTGGTTAGCTATAATACATCATCACATCTTACATTTCCCAACAGGCTATGATAGACTTATTTTGTTAAAATAAATCATTTTCTACAGATTTTTTAGATACTCGACTATTCAAAAAATATTTACTAAATGAGGTGCTTGATATTTGGAACCAAAAGATCTGCGAACCATTTACCCGGATGCTGAGCGGCATAATTATCCGGCAATTGATCCAGCTTACTTATCAATTCCTACCGATAGCGGCTATCTCTGGCTTTTAAAAAAGAAACTGTCAGAGAAAGAACAGCTATTACTGACATTGCTTTCCAAAGAAGTTCCCTCTTCTGGGAAATCAACTAACAGTCTCTGGTATCAAATTTTATTTCGGCAGAAGAGAATTGAAAAAGAAGGACATTTTCGTGTGATTCAAATCCAGCTGCAGCTACCTGATGATTTCCTGATTGATGCATGGAAAGAACATATTAATGGGATTTTTTCGCATGCTGAAGATTCTCTTTTCTTAACACCTCAAAGTGCTTTGCTCATTGAAAAACAAGCAGAGTATACATTAACGAAAGAAGAGCTCGAAGGGATTTTCCTGACACTAGATGATGATTTTGGGACACTCAGCTCTGTATTTATCGGAGGCTTTCATGACAGTACCTCTGTATTCCCTGCTCTTTTTGAAGAGGAACAAACGATTTTTCGGGAAGAATCTCATTTGATGAACAGGCAAAGGGTCTTTGATATTTCTGACGTAGCACTGCATTATTTTACCAAGGATGCACTGGCAAAAAGCAGCCTAATTCTATCAATGAAAGAAGAATGGGTAATTGATGAAGAGATGAAGGAAATCATATATATATTATGGCGCAATCAGGGAAATATCAGTTCAACTGCCAAAGAACTGTTTATGCACCGGAATACTTTACAGTATCGGCTGGAAAAATTCCAGGAGAATACCAGCCTGCAATTAAAAAATACAGATGATTTAATTCTCTGTTTTTTATTACTAAACAGCTGAATAACACGATCGTACAGGAATAATCTGCTTGTACGATTTTTTTGTTCCTCATATTTCTCAGCCAAAATAATAAATTTTTCCCTACCTGCTGCTCACTGTTTTACTAATGAACAATCCTTTAAAATCCAATCTGAAAAAGTATTTTTCCCTGTTTCGGCAAATTGACGAAAATCTGTCCAATTTCTTGGGCAACCTACCCTTGTTGGCAGATACCGCTTTCATATATACTGAATTCATCCAAAACAGAGAGAAGAGGAAAAAAGAATGGTAGAAATTGCTTTAAAAAACATTTACAAAAAATATGACAACGCTGAAAATTACTCAGTGACAGACTTTAACTTAGATATTGCAGATCGTGAATTTATTGTTTTTGTTGGGCCTTCCGGCTGTGGTAAATCAACAACATTACGGATGATTGCCGGTTTGGAAGACATCTCTGAAGGTCAGCTGATTATTGGCGATAAAGTTATGAACGATGTTGCGCCAAAAGATCGTGACATCGCAATGGTATTCCAAAACTATGCATTGTATCCCCATATGACCGTTTTTGACAATATGGCATTTGGACTGAAATTGCGGAAATATGACAAAACAGAAATTAAAAAACGTGTAGAAAATGCCGCTGAAATTTTGGGTTTAACGGAATATCTGCAGCGTAAACCAGCGGCTTTATCAGGTGGTCAGCGTCAGCGGGTTGCTCTGGGACGTGCGATCGTTCGGGATGCAAAAGTCTTTCTGATGGATGAGCCGTTATCAAACCTGGATGCAAAATTACGTGTTGCCATGCGCGCAGAAATTGCTAAATTGCACCGTCGTCTGGAAACAACAACGATCTATGTGACCCATGATCAGACAGAAGCGATGACCATGGCTGACAGAATCGTTATTATGAAAGACGGTCTTGTTCAGCAAATCGGTTCTCCTAAAGAAGTATATGATACCCCAAATAATATTTTTGTGGCTGGATTTATCGGTTCACCGGCAATGAACTTCTTCAATGTTACGCTGAATAACGGTATGATTTCTGATGGAAATGACTTTAATTTAAGATTACCTGAAGGGCAAAACAAGATGCTGGTTCAAAAAGGTTATGAAGGGAAAGAAGTCGTGTTCGGTATTCGTCCTGAAGATATCCACAGCGAGCCTTTAGCATTGGAAGCAGCACCTGAAACAGTGATTCGTTCTGAGATTGTCGTTTCAGAGTTACTGGGTGCCGAAACAATGCTTTATACCAGAGTAGGAAAACATGAGTTTATTTCAAAGGTAGATGCACGCGAACTGCATACGCCGGGTGAAACAATTAAATTGGCATTCAATCTTAATAAAGGACATTTCTTTGATAAAGAAACGGAACAAGTGATTAAGTTGCCTTAAATAAATTATTTTGAAGAGGGACTGCGATATAAGTCCCCGTCCCCCCCTATAAAATGACTGAAATCAGTTTATAGGGGGGATTTTAGGTACCCCCAGCCCTTAATAATTATAACCGAATAAACGGTGTTCCACCTCTGTACGCTTCACTGCACATACAGTTCTGCCAGACCAAGAGAGAGCTAGCTTCATTTAAGGAATATTTATCGACAGCATACTCTATCTATGCTGGAAGAAACGGCATGAAGAAGCTTTGACATAGCCTTAGCTCTTTACAACAACCTATTTGTGCAAAAAAGTCTGTTCAAACCTTTCATTTCAGCATCTGAATGGTTAACAGTTTGCAGTCAATTTTTTTAAGTCAGCGAAATAAATTTCTAAATAGTCAAAGAGAATACCTTTCGTTTAATTTGTCACTTTGACGAAAAAACAAGTGACTTCTTGTGCACTCTACCATTGTTGTCCTGCAGCGTTTTCATCTATACTTAAGGTAGCCAAACGAACCATTAAATTTTATCATTTGGTCCCCTTAGACCTTCTTGCTTCGGCAGAAGGTCTTCTTTTTTATACTTTAACTTAAGAACATAAATAATGACATTAGTTACAAAAAAACCTAACTGACAGACTGCTCGATAAATAGCTAAAGAAATTAGAGCATGTCTGAAAACAATAGAGAAAACCGAATTATCAGTTCTACTGATGTAGGAATGGTAGACGTACTGAGAATGAACTTGTCTTTATTTCATAAAATCAATGCATTGAATCGAAAGTAAGAACTTGCTTCTACACTTCTTCGAATAATCGTCGCATGTCTTAGGGGCATACAAGAACTTGCTTCTACACTTCTCCGAATAATCGTCACATGTCTTTAAATAGACGCATTTGTATCGAGAATTGTGAGACTCATAGCGACAGGGATTTTCTACGAGTATATAAACTTCTAGTAAAATTGCCAGTCCCACTTTTGTAGGAACCGTTAGCGGGATAGTATGCAAAACGACAATCTCATGAACATTTAGACCTTCAATCTTAATCACCACAAAGGCATACAAAGACTGAAACACCGTTTATTCGGTTTTAGGGGGCCGGGACCCTCTTTAAACGGAACTAGCTCATATCTATTTTTTTCGAGAAAACTCATTCCTAGAGTTCTCAGACTAGTCCTGATCGTAGACTTAAAAATGGACAAAAAATGATCGTTCATGGTCTTTAGCAAACTGAACGATCACTTCTTTTGATTTTAATCTTGCTGCTGTCTTAAACAGCCTTGCTTAATTGAACATCCTTCCATTTCTCCTTGAAGGATACTGTAAATTCAGTAATTTTTGTAACGTTGAGCTTGGTATCTTAAAAATCAGACATTGAATAGGCTACACTTTGTTTGATAATTTTTCTGTGGAAAATAGAGCGTTAAAAAACACGATCTACGGTGGTTTGTTGGCGAAGCGAACCATTGACAATGAGTTGGGGTATGTTATCCGGAGGGAATCGTCTGTGCCGTTTCTAGGCTCAGGCGACAAGACGAAAACACATACCCCAGAAGGCTCATTGTCAATGGCAACCGTAACAGAACAAACGGATGTGCCTCAATTATTTATAGAAACTGTCAAAAAATTGTTGCCATTCCACATACTAATGTTGAGTTCTACAAGCTCTCTCCGTTAGATACAATTACTTCTTTATACCAGTAGAAACTATCTTTTTTATATCGATTTAACGAACCCTTTTGAGTTTCATCTTGATCAACATAAACAAATCCATACCGCTTTTGATACCCATTCAACCAGCTGAGGAGATCAGTATATGACCATGTACAATAGCCTAAAACGGTAACACCATCAGTAATTGCTTCCTGAATAGCATGAACATGCTGTTTCAGATAATCAATACGATAATCATCATGAATCTCTTTCTCCGTTGTCAGTTTATCATATTCTCCTAATCCATTTTCTGTAATTAGAATCGGCATACGATAACGGCTGGTCAACCTTCTTAAAGCAATTCTTAAGCCCTGAGGATCAATTTCCCAATCCCAATTTGTTCGTTCAACAAAAGGATTCTCAACACGCTTAAACACACCTGGAAGCCCTGATTCTTCTGAAGATCCTTTTTCACCAGTCGTATTCATTTTCCCCATACCAACACCATCCAGCGGATTGAATGCTGCTGTATTTGTTTGATAATAATTGATACCGATAAAATCCGGTTTCCCGCTTTTCAGCAGCTCGATGTCCCCATCTTCAATAACCGGTGCAAGTCCCTGCTCTTCCAAATAATTTAAAGCGGCAATTGGATACTCACCAAAGACATACACATCCAACCAAAGATGCGCATTCAAATCCTCTGAGTCTTCCGCTGCCAAAACATTTTTAGGATCGCTGTTAAAGGAATAATTGGGACTATAAGCAAAGCTTGGACCAATCATACCTGGCATATCCATATCGTGAAATTTTTTGATAACGGCAGCATTTGCAAGATTCGCGAAATGATTTACCTGATACATTCTTTTTGGGTCCTGCACTGCAGGTGGATGGCTTGCCAGCAGATAACCATGAGCTACGAAAATATTCTGTTCATTCAAGCTGACCCAATGCTTTATTTTCCCTTTGAAAGTTTCAAAAAGCACCGCTGCATAGTTTGTAAAATCATCAATAATCTTGCGTGATTCCCATCCTAGATACTCATCTTGAAGTGCTTGAGGAAGATCCCAATGATACAATGTTAAAATCGGCTCAATTCCGTTCTCAAGTAATTCATCTACTAAGTCAATATAGAATTGGAGCCCGGGACGATTCACTTCTCCACGTCCACTAGGGAATATCCTAGTCCAGGCAACAGAAAAGCGATAGGCTTTTAAGCCCTGTTCCTTCATTAACGCTATATCTTCTTTATATCGATGATAATGGTCAACAGCTACATCCCCATTTGTTCCTTTAAAAGTTTTCCCTGGAATGCGCACAAATTCGTCCCATACTGATACGCCTTTGCCATCTTCCTGCCAAGCGCCTTCTACCTGATATGCTGCAGAAGCTGAACCCCACAGAAAATCTTTTGGAAATTTTTTAAGTTGTTTATGTTCCAATTCTCAGACCTCCATCTAGTTTTTGACCAATCCGTATTTTCACTTACTCTGGATTCTATCTGCTCTGTTTCAACTATTATTAATTACTGCTTACTATCTCTTATTGTCAGATATAAGCTAATCATTACAAAAAATTGACTAGTCATTATGATTGTAGCTTCTTTTGATCTTACAATCAACTGTTTATTCTTACTTATTTTTAGAGCTGTACATTTTAAACCAGCCAGTTTCCAACGAGCATTCAGCCAGATTAAGTTCGTAACCTTATTTGCAGAAAAAAGATTTATCTGCAATAATTTATGTTTCCAAAAATAGACTCTGAAATTCTGAATTTTTTATTCTAATCCATCAGTCTGATTATTTATGTAAAGCTCAGTCAGTAAGAAATCTTTCTATTCGATCAAAAGAATATTCTATTTGAAAAAGTTTGGATATTCCCATTGACTCCTTACCAACATACAGATGCCCTCCAGTTTGAAGCAGCATCCGGTAGTCCATACCAGATCCCCCAGAGCTAGATAAATCGCTTCTGTCGGCAACTCTTTTTCTCCCACTTTTTGGCGAATTAATCCACAGCAGGAATAAGGTATATTGGTATATTCTTCTACTGGAACATGAAGTTCTTTTAGCCAGCATAAGAATATGGTGCAGATTATTCTTTTTCTGGATTGATCAACAGCCTTTTCAGAACCCTACGTAATGAAACCCACGTTGTTTCCCCTACTCCCTAGTTTAATAAAATGAATACTGTATAATGAAAGCCTTCTTTAACTATTGATAACGCTGAAGAACGTACCCAAAATTTCGGTCAGGTACCCAGTGCTTTTACAAGAATTATTGATGCTGCTTCTAATGAAAAGTTGATTCGCTATGATTTAGGTGAAGATTTTTCTATTGAAACAGCAATTGTTGCAGGAGAATTATATCGTCATAACCGCAAATGGAAACTCACTGCAATCGGTAGCGGTTATCAAGATGGTCTTACAGCATTAGTTCAAGTATATGGATTAGATATGGGTTAGACATGCAATAACAGTTGCTATATAATTAACTTCAAGACTTGGGAGGCGGGACAAAAGCAATCATCTCAGAGAATTAAGAAGGAATATCCGGAAATTGTCAAGGAACACCAGTCATAAAATGAATAGCTGTGAATGGATACCTTCTTGGAGCTGCTCATATTTTCAGTATAGTTCGACTTATTTCCAGAACTGCTGTCTCTACGAGTCCAACGATTCTCGAGACGAAACATTACGCTGTATCCGTTTTTCTGCGTCTATGGTTCTCAACTACACTACACTACACTTCGTTTCGATCTCATCAATTTCTAAATGGCAAAGCCACTAAGAATTGAAGGACTTCGTTTCGATCTCATCAATTTCTAAATGGCAGAGCTGCTAAGAATTGAAGGACTTCGTTCCATGGAGGTGCTTTGTTCCTACGCTCCTACGAATGCTCGTCACATGTCTGAAGGGCAAGTAAGAATGTGCTCCTACACTTCTTACGAATGCTCAGATCATACAAAGACTGGAACACCGTTCATTCGACTTTAGGGGTATCAGACATACTTATATCACAGTCCCACAATGAAAAGGAGAGCCGCAGTCCTTTCTGCTTTCTCTCAGTGGTAGGAGCAGATTAGGAATGGGGACATCGGACCATAATATGACTACAATCTTTTAGAAAGATTGTTTCCACAATGAAAAGGAGAGCCGCAGTCCTTTCTGCTTTCTCTCAGTGGCAGGAGCAGATTAGGAATGGGGACATCGGACCATAATATGACTACAATCTTTTAAAAAGATTGTTTCCACAATGAAAAGGAGAGTAACACGTGAACAAAACATTTACTGGTTTAACGGCTGAACAGGTCGAACAATCCCGCAAAGAGCATGGGACAAATGCCTTGACTGAAAAGCAGGCTGAATCATTTCTTGACAAATTAAAAGGAAATTTTGACGATCCAATTATTAAAATTCTGATCGTTGCGTTGGTACTAAATCTGATTTTTTCTTTTCTTGGTTATGCCGAGTGGTATGAAGCTCTGGGAATTGCAATTGCTGTTTTACTAGCAACATTGATTGGAACATGGAGCGAATACTCAAATGAAAGTGCCTTCCAAAAACTACAGGAGGATGCTTCTAAAATTGTTGTAAAAGTCTATCGTGATGGTCATGTTGCTGAAATTAAAATTGATGACATTGTTCAGGGAGATGAAATTATTCTGCAGACAGGAGATAAAATTCCTGCTGACGGACTCTTGCTTGATGGTGATTTGAAAGTAGACCAGGCTTCTCTGAACGGAGAATCTGATGAAGCTAAAAAAATCCCTCTTCCTAAAGGCGGGATCTATGAAGATGGTGATACCTTTGATGAACATGCATTGTTCCGCGGTGCAGTTATTACTTCTGGTGAAGCGGTAATGAAGGTGACAAAAATTGGAGATGCATCCTTCTTCGGACAAATGGCTTCTGAGCTTACCATTGATGAGCGTGAGTCTCCATTGAAGTTAAAGCTTGCCGGTCTGGCTGATACAATTTCTAAAGTTGGTTATACTGGCGGTATATTGATTTTTGCAGCCTTTATGATTAACCGCATCCTAGTACAGAACAGTTTTGATGGAGCTCAAATTTCTGAATACTTCTCAAATCTTGGTGCTTTCGGAAATGATATCGTTGAAGCTTTCATTCTTGCAGTAATTATTATCGTTGTTGCTGTTCCTGAAGGATTACCAATGATGATTGCCATGGT
Organism: Enterococcus sp. CWB-B31; assembly: GCF_020567645.1. Taxonomy (NCBI): domain Bacteria; kingdom Bacillati; phylum Bacillota; class Bacilli; order Lactobacillales; family Enterococcaceae; genus Enterococcus; species Enterococcus sp. CWB-B31. The sequence continues at coordinate 185,383 of NZ_JAJDJW010000001.1, read as the reverse complement.
ACTTTCCCAAAATATGAAGAAAATGCTTCGCAACAATATTCTGGTTCGTAAACTGGAAGGGATCGAAACAAGCGGAAGCTTGAACATGCTGTTTTCTGATAAAACAGGAACAATCACAAAAGGAAAATTGGATGTCGTTTCCTTTATTAATGGTGCGAATGACAGTTTTGATACATTGGCTGATGTTCCAGAGAAACTGCAAAAAATTATCAGCAGTGCTGTTATCAACAACACAAATGCAGTAATTTCTGAAGACAGTAACGGAAATGTATTGATTATCGGAGGGAATCCAACAGAGAAAGCCGTTCTTGCATTTGTAGAAAAAAATGAAAATGTTCGTGCAACTTTGGAACATGTTTCAGTAATCCCTTTTTCATCTGCCAGAAAGTTTTCAGCAACACAAGTAGCAGGTGACTGGAATACAACCTTGATCAAAGGAGCTCCTGAAATGATCCTGCCAAACTGTTCTGCTTACTATGATACAGATGGACATAAACAGCCTTTTACAAAACAAACAGTTCTGGAAACAGAAATTAATGAATTGGCAGAACGATCTATTCGTGTACTGCTTTTAGCAACTACAGAAGACATCATTACAGAAGAAAGTCTGCCAAATGACTATACGTTAATCGGCATTCTGGCAATCCGTGATGACGTACGTCCAGAAGCCATTGAAGCAATCGAAGAAGTTCATCAAGCAGGCGTACAGGTAGTTATGATTACTGGGGACCGTAAAGAAACAGCAATCGCCATTGCCAAAGATGCTAAAATTTTGACTGCAGATAACGAGGTTGTTCTGACTTCTCAGGAATTAAATGAAATGCCGGATGAAGAAGTAAAATCTATTCTTCCAAATATTCGCGTCATCGCCCGTGCATTGCCAACTGATAAATCTCGTCTGGTTCGTCTGTCACAGGAAATCGGCTTAGTAGTCGGAATGACTGGTGACGGTGTAAATGACAGTCCAGCCCTAAAACGTGCTGACGTCGGCTTCGCAATGGGCAGCGGAACCGAAGTTGCGAAAGAAGCCGGAGACATTGTTATTCTTGATGATAACTTTAAATCTATCGCTCAAGCCATTTTGTTTGGTCGTACGATTTATCGTTCCATTCAGAAGTTCATTGTGTTCCAACTGACATTAAATGTTGGTGCTTTATTAATCAGTTTCATTGCTCCATTTATCGGTATTGATCATCCGCTGACCATCACCCAAATGCTATGGGTTAACCTGGTAATGGATACACTGGCTGCTTTGGCATTCGGTGCCGAACCAACCCTGAAGCGTTATATGAGAGAGAAGCCAAAACGTCGTGATGAAAATATTGTGACCCCCTCTATGTTAGCTGCTTTTGTTTTTGAAGGTGTAATAATTACAGGGATTGGTCTTTGGATGTTGAAAGGAACCTTCTTATCTCAGTATTTCACCAGCGGAACAGGCAATATTGCACTTTACACAGGATTCTTCTCATTCTTTATTCTGTATGCTGTGTTTAATGGTTTCAATGTCAGAACAGAGAAATTGAACATCTTTGATAACCTGAACAGAAATAAAATGTTCCTGCGTATCATGATATTGATTATCGTTGTTCAGATTCTAATGACCTTTGTCGGCGGAGCAATTTTGAGAACTACTCCGCTGAGTGTTACAGAATGGGCAATTGTCCTAGGACTTTCCATAGCGGCAATTCCAATTGATATGCTGCGAAAAGTCGTGTCAAAAGTAATTAACAAATAAGTATTAGATAGAAAAAATAAGCGCAGGTTTCTGTTTATTTGCCAGCAGAAACCTGCGCTTTAATTTTGCGCTTACTGAAAAAGGCGCTGCAATTAATAATGTTAGTGAGCTATCATCGGCATCTTTTATTTACACTAGAAAAGACACCTTGAATTCCTTTAAATTAACATCAACTAAAACCAATTTAAAGATAAATCAAAATGTCTCACCTAAGAGAATTTGAATTTATTAATTTTACCATATGCGGAAGCTCTTTCTGTACATAAATCTCAAGTGAAAATAGTGAGCTATTCCCCTTTTCTTCCTTTGAATACTCTTCTTGCTTTTTAGTCATTCGATAGCCTAAAAATTTTGGGTAAACTCAAATATATTAATACATCATCAAGTGATTTATCTTGGTACTGGAATATCCATATAAAAATCAATGATACTACAAAATTTCATAAATTAATTTTTTATACCTTCAGTCTCACGTTTTATATAGTATTCGTATTTCATCTTTGATACCATTGGTAGTATTCGCGTCAAGAGACGACTTCGTGCCTTAAATTTCTAATTGAGCTATCGCCGATCACTTTTTCACACGTACAAATTCCTTATGTTGTAATTTATATTTAGTACCACAACTAAAACAAATCATTTCTTTATTTGCTTTTCGTTCAGCTTTTTTACCACAATCACAATCTACATACCAAGGAATATCTCTAAACTTATAATAATCATTTTTAATAGGTTTTCCTAAGGTATTATAAATGGTTCTATTCAGCATATAAAAACCTCCCTTTTTTATGATAGCCTTGCAAACAACTTGAAAAGCGTACTAAATGAAACATAAAAATATAACTGGGAAGATCAACAATAAAATTAATGGAATCAAAGTTTGAACTGGATCTGACAAAATTGATGCTGCAATCTCTATACTAAATTGTTCGAAAGGAGATACTGGATTCTCTTCTAACAATACTCCATCAACTGTTTTTGCTTCTCTCGTTAAGTTCATCTTCTTCAAAAGAGTAGGAACTTCGTTAAATGTTTGAGTGTTTACAAGCCTTCCTTGAACGAGTCGACGAAACCGAGTCCCAACATTTCCTTCACATCGAATTAGAGTTACAATTGAGTGCTCTCCCATAGACTGATTTTCAATATATTCTACTTCACTGTCTTCAATTATTTTGTTCTCTATCACTTCGTACACATAGACATTCTGAAAGTCAGTTGTATAAATTAGACTTCCTTTCTGTAATTTATCAATTCGGTACAACAGCACATCTTGATTGTATATATTATGAGCAAGTAATACATAATTGCCTACGCCCATCCTCTGTTCATACCTATATGTCGCGACTCCATTTAATAAATTTTCGTTATATAGACCCGCCAAAATAGGAAGAGAAATCTCTTCATCTGGTATATATAATTTACCAATCCCATAATCATTGATATTTCTTTGAAGGTTATTTTTGGCTACTGCATAATTTTCAATATTGACACTTGAAATCTGCCTTTCTTCATAATTTGCATTTATAATTTTTTCTTCATTAAATGCACTTAGCTCTTCCTGTTGCCCTATGTTAATCGATTCTATTGAAACTTCCCGGTTCATTTGAAAATATCCATAGAGAGCTACGCAAAGAATTCCAATCATTGTTAATAATAAACATATAAACAGACCTCTAATTGTATACAGAAAAAGACGGATATTTCTTTTAGCACGTATTACCTTCTTCGTATCATCAGCTTTTGACTGTTTCAATAATCTACGATAGATTACCCATAAGACAATAAATAACACTAAACACGTTCCCAAAGAAAAAAGAACAATCGTTTGATAACTCCACAAATTTCGCTTTGTTATCTCTCGTGCTGCTGCCTCTTCATAAGGAATTCGCTCTCCATTAACAAGAAGCCGATATGTATTAATTCCTGGAGGTGTACATGTTAGCAAGGTAACTTGATCCTTACCTTTTTCTACTTTGACTTTGTCAACATCTGAAGGTAACACTTCCTCAAAAGAAGTTATTTCATATGCAAGTTTTTTATCTAAAATATTGATAAAAAATATATCTCCCTCTTCAAGGTTCCTGATATCTGTAAACAGAACTTGATTTTCAACTCCGCTGTGCCCAGTAATAACTGCACGCGTATTATTTCCTCCTATCGGTATCGAAGATGCTTGATAATGACCTAGACCTAAATCTAACGTTTTATACGTAGTTCCGTGATAAAATGGCATTCCTTTTATATTAATACTTGGAATATCCAAGGTCCCCATAACTTTTGTTGTGTCAATTATTGATTCATATGTAACTATTTCTTTTAGCTGCTTACCTTGTTGACTTGAAAAAATATATTCGTTATATGCTTCCGCTCTTTCCCATTGTTCCTTTATTTCATCTTCCGATAATAATTTTGTCGCTTCATCATACCTCGCTCTAACCTCGCTTCTTTGACGATTCGCTAGAAAGTTGCCCGCAATTGGATATAACAAAACACCTACACCAAATAAAATCATTATTATAGAAAAAGCTTTGAGTATAGATACATTTTTACGTTCAGAATTACTAGCTTTCTTATTCGTATTTGTTCGTATTTTTTTCTTTCTTTCCTTAGGTTTGCTCATAAGCATTTCTCCTGTATATAGAAATTTAGCTCCAGTTCCAAATTTTGCTAGTTATCAAGAGAGTGGGACAGAAATAAGGTTCCAACTTCTCTTCGTATCTAACCCTGAATAAATGGCGGGACAAAAGCAAAAATTCTTTTTGCGATGAGTAACCGCAGGAGCAGCTCCTTCGGAATTAAGCCAAACGATCCTGAAAATACGAGCAGCTCCAGTTCCTTCACTGAGTAGGTAACAGGGCTTCATCTACTCTGCTAAAGCAATCCTGGTGAAACCTGTCAACTCTCGTATGTTTCATACGTAGAAGTTGAGGTGATCGAAGCGCAGCGTAGTGTATCAATTCTCAGCTATTCATTTTATGAATCGTGTTCCTTGATAATTTTCGGATAGTCCTTCTTAATTCTCGGAGCTGATTGCTTTTGTCCATACCTCTTGAAATAACTTTTCAATTTTATTTAAATGACAAATTTAAAGTACTTGATTACGATTTACATTTTTTCCATGAGAAAACAACAAATACACTCCTAAACCTAGACTACCCAATGTACTTCCGATTGCTGTAATGAGTACCATCAGGTTTGTCCCGCCCGTAAACGGCAAGAATGTATTTTTTTGATTTTCTATAGTAATCTCAATCGTTTTTGCTCCTTCTGGGTCCAGATTCACAAGTACACTTCGTGGTTCCTTTAGTATCTCATAACCATTTGGAGCTTTTATTTCTACAAGCCAATATTCTCTCTCCATAGTGATCGAATTTAATTCTAATCCATCAACGGCAGCCAAACCGGCCTCGTTGGTTTTCACAAGTATCAACTTCGTTCCATCTGCTTCAGCTAAATCTCTTGCTTCTTGAAACGACTGGTTGTCCCCTTGATATGACAAGCCGTTTTCTCCAAGAAAATTGCCTTCTTCTGCATCTTTCTTTGAACGTGCTAAAGTAAATTCTGCATCACTTAACGGCTCTTTCGATTCTGCATCAATTTTTAATAAATCAAATCTGCCCAAGGTACTCTTTTTATTCGTCTTAACTAATTTTATCGCTTGAGTGTACTGAATCTCTTCAATTTGAAATTGATGAATATTCCTATGTCCTCCAGTTGAAGCAAATACACCAAAGTCTAAAACATCGTCTTTCAACCATTCACTGATTTCCTTTGTCCATGTTTTACCTTCATATTTGACAGTCATTGTTCTACTTTCACCAGAGTATAGAAATTCTATATCTCTAAATCCATCCTTTGGACCGTCGATTTTTTCTGGTGACGCATCTGCTCCTTCATAGGAATGGAGCATGTGCATAGAAGAATCATCAGTGTAGATGAACGAACCAAAGGAATGGTTCCACACTCCTGAAGCGGCCGCATTACCAGATGCAGCAAATTTCAAAGGATCTTTTGCACTACGCGTGGTTCTGTCCTCCTCATGATTCCACCAAGTATCCAATTTGAACCCAAAGGAATTTTTGACACCGCCTACTCCAAAAGCATTCCCCATATTTTCTCCCAACTGAGTGCTGCCATTACTGGTGAAACCAAATGCTAAACCATCTGCACCTGCCACACCAAGTTCTTGATTTCTTACGCCTAAATTGACTTTTCCTTTGAGACTGAATTCAGATCTTTCATCAGTGCTAATACTTTTCTTTAAGATTATTGAGCCTTTTCTATTTTCCATATCCTCAGTAAGTGTCGCAATTCCTGTGCTTGAATCATACACCGCATTATCTTTTAGATCGAACCACTCTAAAAAGTTTTCTTTATTGATTGATACATTTGTGTTAGCTTCTACAGTGAATTCAATTGGTGTAGGATCTAATTCATAGCCTTCTGGAGCTTTAGTTTCAATCAATTGATAGTCTCCAGAAGGCAGCTCTATACGCAGCACGCCATTATCATCTGTAACTAAACCACTTTGTACAATGTTGTTTTCACTATCTCTCAATTCAAATTCTGCACCAGCTAAACGAAGGTTTTCGTCATCATCGTCTACTTTAATCAACTCTATGCGGCAATCTGCCTGAGTAGTATCAACAGTCGTACTCACGTAGTTAGAAGCCAATGGCAGCTTTTCATCGTTAAACATTGTCCATGAGAGCCAAATCCTATTTACTATATTTACATTACCATTATTATCTAGAGTAACTTTAGAGGCATCCGTTATCTTCACAGGAACAGTAATACGTAATTTCGCATGTTCCCCGTACATTTTCATATCTTTTAAGGTATCTGGATTTGCCTTGACTGTCAGGTTCTGACCATTAATATCTGAGCTGAATTTAGTTGTCAGATCTGTATTGTTCTCTCGATTGACTACTTTTATATCCCCTACACCTTGATTTAACGATATACCGTTCGGAAGTGTATCGGTAATCCGCCAATCCGTCAACGCATGTTCCTCATGAGACAGAACCGGAAACTCTGCATCAAATGTATAGGTATAAGTTTCATCCACATCGTTCAATATATTCTTTAACTTTAGCTCTTCATCCGAATCCGATACATATTTTCTCGGAGCTTCCATTTCCGGGGGCGTGGTTGTATTCACATAGTTAGAAGCCAATGGTAATTTCTCGCCATTAAACGTTGTCCATGAAAGCCAAATCCTATTTACTATATTGATATTGCCCTTACTATCTAGAGTAACTTCAGAGGCATCTGTTATCTTCACGGGAACAGTGACACGTAGTTTAGCATGTTCTCCGTACATCTTCATGTCCTTTAAAGTATCTGCATTTGCTTTGACTGTCAGATTTTGCCCATTGATTTCTGAGCTAAATTTACTTGTCAAATTTGTATCGTTCTCCCGATTGACTACTTTTATATCCCCTACACCTTGATTTAACGATATACCGTTCGGAAGTGTATCAGTAATCCGCCAGTCCGTCAACGCATGTTCCTCATGAGACAGAACCGGAAACTCGACATCAAATGTATACGTGTAAGCTTCGTCAACACTGTCTAACATATTCTTTAATTTTAACTCTTCATCTGAATCCGATACATATTTTCTAGGGGCTTCCATTTCTGGAGGCGTGGTTGTAAGTACGTAGTTGGACGACAACGACACTTTATCATCATTGAAATAAGTCCCTACCAGCCAGATTCTATTACTGATGGCTATATTGCCATTACCATCTCGAACCACTTTCGACTCATCTGTTATACGTACAGGTACAGTAACACGAAGACTGGAATGCTGACCATACATATTCATATCCTTTAGAGTATCTGCATTTGCTTTCACAATTAAGTTTTGTCCATTTATAGTGGATGTAAACTTACTTGTCAAGTTTGTATTATCAAATCTGTTTTCTACCTTTATAGCTGATATTCCGCCATTCAATGATATACCGTCTGGAAGTGTGTCGCTAATTTGCCACCCTTTCAATGCGTATTCCTCATAAGACTGAACAGGAAACTCCGCATCAAATGTATAGGTAAATGTTTCAGCTGCACTGCTTAACATATTTTTTTCTGCCAGCTTCTCATCTGAATCTGATACATACTTTCGAGGCGGCGTGATTTCTGAAGGTAATGCATATGGAAAACCAAAGTAGGTCCCATGAGTCCAGGTTTCTGTATCTGAACCGCCAACCCCGCCAATTCCTAAAGTATTTTTTGTACTGATAATGCGTCCTGTTTCAAATTTAGTTCCTTTAAAATCTACTGTAAACTGTGCTTCCTTTGGCTTCCATTCATTAAGATTAAAACCATTCCAATTAGAAGTTGTATCCGTGTACCGCAAATCTTTAGTAAGCCAAACCTCTCCATTGCTCCTGTATTTGTACATTTCTATTTCTACAGGTCTGCTTGTTAATGGATCTACTGAAGGAATCGCTTCTCCCCAGCCTCCAAAAAAATTGTACTGAGGAAATTTACTCGTATCCGTCCCATTATAAATCGTTGCTGTTTCAAATACGTTTATAGTATCATAACCAGTAGCATACGTATTTTGAAGTACATCCTGATCCCAGTATCCTTCATAATCACCAAAACCAATAGGAGTTTTTACCTCAATTGGCGTGTTTGTTCCAGCCTTAAAAAAGGCAAGCTCTATTCGTTCAGATTGTAAAGGTATTTGGGATGAATTGATTCGGATAGATGGGATTCCTTGCATTGTAAGAATACTCATATTTAAATATATTGAATTCCCAAAAGCTGCAGCATCACTACTTGAAACAGCTCCCATTACTATATCAAGGATGGATACTTTCACATCCACTAATTGATCTCCATAACGAACATTGCGGATCAAGATTCCAAAGTTTGTGTTAATCGTTTTTCTGCCAGCTGTTGAGCTTATATTTAGAGGAAAGTTCCTAAACGTAACCAATTCTCCCCCATAATTTCCTTTTGTTTTATCAGCTGTAATACCTCCACTAACAAAAACTTCATAGGTGGACGATCGCAAATCCCATGCATTGGCGTAATCTGTTTTTGTCCATGTTGCTTTATTATTTTTATCAAACACATTGATATTAGACGTATCTTTCACATATGCTGGTGCTCTCGGTGCAATATCCAACACATTATTTTCCTCATTGCTTAAAGTATTCTCCACTACCTCAGAGCTCTCTATTTCAGTTGCTTCTTCTTGTTCTTCAAAGGGTTCCATTTCTATATCAGTATTCTGCTCTTCCGAAATCGTTTCTTCAATTACTGTATCAGAAATATCACCTGATTCCTCAGCTGCTATACTGGAAACATTACTTTGAAGGAAGGACAGGACTGTAAAAATACATAAAAAAATGGAGATAATTTTCATTTTTTTTAAAAACGAAGTATTTTTCATTTTATAAAAACTCCCTCCGATCTCTTTTCACCGATATCACTATTGATAGGATTCCCAGACTACTGATTACTAGCATCGCATACAGAATGATATCACTCTTCCCGATATTTCCACTTGTTTCTGGTAGTCTCTTTTTCTCAGAAGCTGAATCTATATCTGCCGATTGGCTAGGAGTGTTCTCCGTACCCTTTGGCGGATTGATCGAATCTTCTGGAGTAACTACACTTGATTTAGGGTATACATATACCTCGTTTAATACTCCTTGACTTACCTGCATTGGCAAATTAATAACTATGGGTTCCATCACTTTTGGAATACGTTCATCAGGTATCTCTATTACCTTGTATATACCATCCGGCAGCCCGTTAACAACTGCTTCTCCTACAGAATTAGTTTTAATTTGCATCGAGAATTGATCTTCTCCTGCTGCCGAAATGTACTCACCTGAATTTCCCAAAAGACTCATTCGAGTAATCTCATATTTGATCCCTGGAACACGTATCAGTGTATCTACCCCATCAATTTTACTTCCATTCTGTAACTGGCTAGAAAACTCCATATCCTCAGTTAATTGATATTTTATGATATGCAAGCTATTTAGAGAGGTTTGTGAATCTATTTCAGTTGCTTCTGCTTGAATCGTGTTACTAAGAAACAAACCTAAAAATAGAAAGCTTACTGTAAAAAAATTAACTAAGCAGCTTATATTTTTCAAGAAATTATTCACCTTCCTTTATAAAAACAGGGAAGATAATTGCTCTCTTCCCTGCAAACAAGTAAACCATATCTGGTGTTACTCAGTATCTACAATTGAGTCGACATACTTATGCTAAACGACTCTTACGTTTTTTATCCATGACAATTGCTGTTGTACCGACTACGATCGCCCCTACTGCAATTGCTACCAGAATCGTTGTGCCAGTTCCACCAGTAAATGGAAGATCTGTTTGCTTCTCATCAATAACATCCAGTTCAAATGCTTCATCATGTGTATTTAGGCTGATAATCACTTCGTAAGGAGCTTTCGCCAACTCATAGCCTTCAGGCGCAGTAGTCTCCACTACCCAGTAGCTGTACTGAATTTCTCCCATTGTAATATTTCCATCGCCATCTCTATCTAACGCTTCCAGTTTCAAACCATCAAATTCAGCACGTCCTTGCTCATCAGAAGCAGCCGTAATTAGCGTAACATTACTTGGCAATGTTGATCCTAGCTTATAACTGTTCCCATCTGTAGCAAGGAACATTTCAGCTTTCGCATCCTCTTCACTTTCGGCGATATGGAAAACAGCTCCAGCTAATATATTACCAGTATCTTTAGCAGTTTTTTCAATATCAAATCCACCTGTCCAATATTGAGGAATTTCAGGATCCACCGGTGTATCAGGGTCTACTGGCGGCAATACTGGCGGTTGTACTGGAGGCTCATAGGGATCTTCTGGATCTACCGGCGGCAATACCGGCGGGTCAATCGGTTCCGGCGGCGTTACTCCTGGAATCGTTGGCGGTGTTGGCTCTCCTGGTTCCGGCGGTGTCACTCCCGGAGGATAAGTTCCAGGATTTTCCGGTTCAGCTCCCGGTGTTAAATATTCCATCTCAAAATAGTTTGCAAGCAGTGTATTGTATCCTGTTGGCGCAGTAGTAGTAAACTCAACAGATATATCTGTATTTCCTTGTTCTGTTACTTTCTTCATTCCAGCTTGAGTCAGTTCAATCTTTACATCTTTAACAATTCCAGAAGGCATTGGCAGCTGGTATCCTTCAGTGTAATCTGTTCCATTCCAGATAAGCACATGATAATCCGTTCCTTCAACTAATGTCCCTTCAGTTCCGCCAGTAACATTGACTGCAATTGCATCAAGAGACAACCATGGATCAATATTATCTCTTACACGGAAATAATCCGCATAGTAAGCATCTCCTTTAGCGATAGAAACTTTCCCGGCAACTACCTCTAACCCACTACCAGTAGTGCCGTTTCCAGTAATAACATTACCCTCTTTATCATAAACTGGTGAAATGGTTAAATCAGTATCTGCTATTACATATAAACCACTTGGAATTTTAGCATTGGCAGCCCATGTGAATTGCTTTCCAGCAATATCAGAATGTACTTTTCCACCTTCGATTGTTTTATCCAACTCATAAGCATTATCTACATCGATCACGTTCTTAGGCTCAACAATCACTTCATAAACCAATGATGAATTATCTGTACGTGAAGTTTGGGGGATAGATACAAAAAATGGATCTGTCGGTTTAACTACATGCTGTTTATTTTCTTCTAATGTTTTACCATCAATTTTAATATCTGAATAATCATCAGACTCTATAACTAAGTACATGCCATCATTTAGTGTTCCTGTACCAAATGAATGCGTTACTGCTCCAGTTGCATCTGTTGTAACCTGAATTTCCGGTCCAGCAAATGCATAATCCACGCCTTCTTTTTGATCTTGCGGATTTGTTAAACTTTTTCCTGGCAGAGCTTCAACTTTTCGAATTGTATATTTTGCACCTTCTACAGGGCGATAATCCGGAGCTGCTTCTGTTTCACCATCTCCGCGATCTTGATATTCACCTAAATTTGATACTGCATATTTTTTCAATGTCAATGAACGCTCAGATTCAGCATCTGCAACAGTGTTTGCATAAACAACATTCGTACCAGATACCATTGGCATTACTATACTTGTTGTTGTTCCCAGAACAGTTGTTGCTAAAACTAATCCAGTAAGAATTTTCTTTTTATAACTCATTTAATCAGTCTCCTCCTAATTTTATATAACAATTTTTCAACTCATTCTATATCTCTTATTTCAGTCCTTTTCGTTAAGCCTCACCTCCTAGAATGTTTAGAAACAATCATCCTTACTCACTGTCACCTAACCTATACCCCTTCGAACGAACTGTTCGAATAATCACATTTGAATGTTCCTCTAATTTTTTTCGCAGAAGAAAAACAACATTTGCTACCCGAGCTTTTTCATTTTTTATCGAATCAGTCCATAATTGCTGAGCCAACTCTTGATAGCTGACCATATCACCGGAAGCATTATCCAATATACTCAGTAGTTTATACTCTAATTTTGTAAGCTCAATTTCTTTTCCCGAACCATTCCAAAGTGATTGGTTTTTGGAATTTAGTTTAATTACTTTCATATCTTCTTTATGAAACGAAATATTTTTCCCTTCATGATTAATCTGACAAGGATTAATAGCATTTTTCACAATTAATTGAAATTCTTCAGGAGAGCATCGACTATCAAAATTATTATTTACACCTAGATTGAGGTAGATCAGCCGTTCTATTTCTGAGTATTCTTTTGAAAATATCCATAGAAGTGAATTTGTCTTCTCTCTTATTTTCAATATAAGAAGACAAATGTGACCTATATTTTGTTCATTATATTGGTTATGTTTCCCGTCATTGTATATAATAGTAATATTGGTCCCTAAAGCAGCTGATTCTAACTCCCTAACATCAACAAGCCGCACATCGTGTTCATTTTTCTTTAGTTCTTCCATATAGGATTGATCTAGCTCTCCAGAGATATTAATAATGCTGATTGTACTCATGGTCTCTCTCCTTATTTTATTTTTTTGAATAAATTATCGAAGTTTTTTCCGAATTGTATATCAATTACGAAAAATTATGATTAAGGCATATGAAGGATGTATTCCTGCTTGTTTTTGACGGAAAAAAGACGGCGCATCGGTTCAAAACACAAAAAAAATACAGCTGAGATAATCAGAATCTGGTTCCAATTACTCTAGCTGTATTCTTCATTTAGGAAAATTGTTTCATTAATGTATCAACAATTTTCATTGCTTCCTGCCGTTTTTCAAGCATTGAATCAGTATAAACATCTAAAGTCATTTTTGTTGATTGATGTCCCAATAATCTACTCAAGCTAGCAATATCTACTCCATTCTCTAAACACCTAGTCGCAAAAGTATGTCGCAAAGTATGGAAGTGAATATCTTTCATTCCCAGTTTTTCAATTAGTTTCTTAAAACGATAGTTAATCACCCGTGGTTCAGCCACCCCTCCTTTACAAGTAATCACATATTCAGAATTAGCCTTCTGAAAATTGATTAATAAGTATCTTTTCAAGTTCTCTGCCAAGGGTATTACTCTTTCAGAATTCAGAGTCTTAGGAGCTGTTAATGAAAGTTTCGTAATTCTTTTCGTTCCTTTTTCATCCAATATTCTGGAGGTTGTCCGACATATAGATAAACTATTCTCTTCAAAATTGATGTCTGACCATTTTAATCCGCTGATTTCGCCAATCCTCATGCCAGAATATAATGCCAAAATAATTGGTGAACAAGATGTTTCTTGTAATGCTTCCTCTTCCAACACTCTTTGTTGTGCATAGGTTAAAGCTTTGACTCTTTTTCGTTTATATTTAGGCAAAAGAATCTGTTTGCATGGAGTCTCATTGAGATATTCTCTACGACAAGCGGCAGCTAATCCATTTTTCAACAAATTATAGTTGTTTTGAATGTATCCAGGTGACAATCCTCTTTCATATAGGCGATCAACAAAAGTCTGAATATCATTTCTTTTTAATTGGTACAATTTTAAACTCCCCAGTTCGGGAAGAATATGTCGTTGCAGCAGACGTAAATAGTTGTAATAGGTAGAATCTTTAATTGTTTTTTTAAGGATTGTTCCCAACCAGTAATACATCCAGTCTTCCATATTACCTGAATAGGTCTCAATTATCTTTGGTTCAGCCATATTTTTTGCCTTTAATAATATGAGTCTCTCCTTTACTTCGCTATATTTTTTACCATAAACATACCCATAAAAAATTTTATTATGTTGATTACGTTTTTTGACATACCGCCCTTCCCATCGACCATCTTTTCTCTTATAAATATTTTCTCCTCTTTTTGGCATTAACCACACATCCTTCTCAAATTGTTGACGATTTATTTGACGGCTTATAGAAGCCATTTTTTATTTTATGCTAAAACATAGGTAGAGCTTTAAAAAAATGTTATAAATATTAAAAAAACATTGACACTGGATTATATTTAATATAATATTTTGACTATCAGCTAGCAAAAATGTCTTTATATCAAGCTTTTTCTAAATTGATATACAATTATGAAAAACATTAATTTTTATTATTAATTTCACTACAATAGGATACTATAACAAAAACATTGGTATAGATAGTGATCAATTTAAAATATATTTGTTAACTATCAATATTTCTAGTACTATAACAAAAATAAACGGCTCCCTTTTCTAAAACAAACAGGAACCACACAACTATTTTATCTCTAAAATAGTTGTGTGGTTTTCAAATTTAATTTTTCTTAGAACAAAAATATTTTAGCCCATTGTCAATGAATATTAGTGATAAGAATTCAATAATCTAAAGAAAGTAGATACGAGGAACTATGCCCAAATAAATAAGAAAGCCTCGGGCAAGCCCGAGGCTTTCTTATTACGACTGCGGAGTAACTAGGTTATTGCGACATGTTTTAAGATGCAAGTCTATGTTTCGTGTTATCACTAGTCAAAGATCAATCTAGTTGTAAAGCGTTATCATCCAGGAGATGTCTTCATGGGTAAACAGGCTCGACTTTTTTTGTCCGACCACCAACGACATCCGGCAATTATTTCTCTTTCTTTATTTAGTGGTCTGCATACTGTATTGATTGATGCGGGAACCTTAATAGCATATGAAATGTTGCGATGACATTTTTTCATCTTACCAGATACCCAAGTTCATTATAAAATCTGCCCTTTCTTTATTCTTTCCAAATAATCTACATAAATATAACCATGATTAACTAGGGCATGTCTGGAAAGTATAGTGAAATCTGAATTTTCCAGAAATTTTTGGTGGACATCTAGAAAGAAAGCGCAGGCTATGTGGTGCATAGGCGAGAATTTCTAACGACGGGTTCCAGAAAAATAGCGGAAATATTCGTTGCTCATGTTTTCAGACACGTCCTAATTTCTGATATTATTTCTCCACCAAATAATTAGTGTAATGCAAACACTGATTATTCCTGTTAGAAGAAAGAAAAAATTAGCTATTGTTCCTGTTGAAGGAAATTTATCTTGAACTTGATTTACGGTGCTTTCTGACGCTTCATCTGGCTGACTATTACTAGTTGTCTGATAATTATTTGTAAAGACCGGCGTTTCCTTATAGTCCACGGTTGTTATCAAGCCTTCATTTTCTTCTGTTACAGTAACTGTCACCTTTATTTCATGATCGTCATAGGTAATGTTTGGCTGTTCATCATTGACTTCTCTGATGGTATACTCGTAAACTCCTGAGGTCGTGTATTCAAGTTCACTAAAATTGATTATTCCATCGGCATCATTTTGAACTGTTTCAATCACGGTGTCCGTTGAATCGATTAATTCAAAGCTAAACTGATCTGCTGTCAGCTCTTTGCCGGTTAATAATTTTCTGGACTGTAATACAATACTGGCTGTAGTATTAGCATAGCTGTTGCTAAAAACAACTTCTCCTTCATAGGCTGCGGCGGCTGTTAACTCACCATTTTCTTCTGTTACAGCAACTGTTACCTTCAATTCATGATCGTCATAGGTAATGTTTGGCTGTTCATCATTGACTTCTCTGATGGTATACTCGTAAACTCCTGAGGTCGTGTATTCAAGTTCACTAAAATTGATTATTCCATCGGCATCATTTTGAACTGTTTCAATCACGGTGTCCGTTGAATCGATTAATTCAAAGCTAAACTGATCTGCTGTCAGTTCTTTGCCGGTTAATAATTTTCTGGACTGTAATACAATATTGGCTGCAGTACTTGTATAGCTGTTGCTAAAAACAACTTCTCCTTCATAGGCTGTGGCGGCTGTTAACTCACCATTTTCTTCTGTTACAGCAACTGTTACCTTTAATTCATGATCGTCATAGGTAATATTTGGCTGTCCATCATTGACTTCTCTAATGGTATACTCGTAAACTCCTGAGGTCGTGTATTCAAGTTCACTGAAATTGATTATTCCATCGGCATCATTTTGAACTGTTTCAATCACGGTATCCGTTGAATCGATTAATTCAAAGCTAAACTGATCTGCTGTCAGCTCTTTGCCGGTTAATAATTTTCTGGACTGTAATACAATATTGGCTGCAGTACTTGTATAGCTGTTGCTAAAAACAACTTCTCCTTCATAGGCTGCAGCGGCTGTCAACTCACCATTTTCTTCTGTTACAGTAACTGTTACCTTCAATTCATGATCGTCATAGGTAATATTTGGCTGTTCATCATTGACTTCTCTGATGGTATACTCGTAAACTCCTGAGGTCGTGTATTCAAGTTCACTGAAATTGATTATTCCATCGGCATCATTTTGAACTGTTTCAATCACGGTGTCCGTTGAATCGATTAATTCAAAGCTAAACTGATCTGCTGTCAGTTCTTTGCCGGTTAATAATTTTTCAGCTGTTAAATTGAGCAAAATAGAAGTTGATTCATAACCAAAATTAACAATTCCATTATTTGCTACACCTCCGCCTTCTCTAGCCTTATTTCCAGAAATGAGCAATTTTGCTTCTGACTTTAGTGCAGCTGCATTAGCTACTTCTGCATGTAAGTATACCAAATCAGAAAAATCCAAGTCATCTACCGAAATAGGATTAGGCGTAGTACTTAAGGAATATCGAGCTGCAGGATCATCTCTATAATAGGTAAACGCGTCTCCAAGAATTGATACCCTAGGTAAACTTACAGAGTAATCACCTGTCATTCCTTCTGAATAATAGTCATCTCCACCTACGCGATAATCATCCACAACAGCCACTGTGTTGCCAACAACTGACATAGTATCATTAACATAGCTGCTCAGCTCGCCTGTTTGACAAAGCCAGACACCACCACCTTGCAATGTTGCTGAATTCTCTGTAATCAAGCCATTGCCGAAGGTTGCTGTACCATATTGCCCGGCTATGTTACTGATCCCATAAATATAAACGCCGCCTCCACTGCCGGCTGCATTATCAGTGATTTCACCACCTCTTAAAGTGATAGAGCCATTCCTTACAAAAATTCCGCCTCCCAACCCGATACTACTTTCAAAATCTGCTGGTAGTCCAGTAAAATTTCTGGATATACTACCATTATTCATTACAAATTCACCAATATTATAAATTCCGCCTCCGCCGTTAGCTCCACTGAGACCATACCCAATATTATCTTGAATACTGCCGCCGTTCATTTCAAAATATCCGCCGTTATATACTCCGCCACCAGTTTTACTCTCATCACCGCCGATTGCTCCTCGTACAATTCCCTTATTTAAATAGAAGTT
Source organism: Enterococcus sp. CWB-B31 (assembly GCF_020567645.1). Taxonomy (NCBI): domain Bacteria; kingdom Bacillati; phylum Bacillota; class Bacilli; order Lactobacillales; family Enterococcaceae; genus Enterococcus; species Enterococcus sp. CWB-B31. Next base: position 167,926 of record NZ_JAJDJW010000001.1, on the reverse strand, counting down.
TCCTAAATTATAGATCAATTCACCTTTGCCAATTTCATTGGCATCTACGGTAATAATATAATCATCTGTTGTTTCCCCTAAGATAAAAGTGGCATTTTCAGCTATTCTTATCACTGAATCTGTATCAACCATACTATGAAACAACGAGACGTTTTGCCCATTCGCTACTAATTGAATATTTTGACCAGATTCTATCTGAATTGTAGAGGTTACGTTTATATCTTGGCTGATTTTGATAGTAGTTAAATTGTTATCAGTATCTGCTGCTGCAATTGCGTTTAAGAGCGCCTCAAATGTATCTATCCCTTCATTAGAGTTATCAGTGATAACCAAATTTGAGTCATTTTTAGTGTATTCATTTATTTCAAGATTCGTATTTTCATCAATATTTTCAAGAAATTTTCTATCTGCTAATGTATCCTCTGAATCTAAGACATCTGTTTGAACTATGATTAACTCCTCGTGACTATTGGTTGTTGCTTGCGAAGATGATGATAAACCAGTTAATAGAGATACGACAACAAATATTGGGAACATTATACTTAAATGCTTTTTCATAATAACCTCCTGATTTTTTGATTAGCATGCAGTGATTTCCTTGCTAAACATATAATTTATCATCTTCTAAATAATCCGATTTTTTTCGATGTAACTTATTATTATGAATTTGATAAGCTTTATGCTATTGCAGGGAAGAACATCACATAGGCTAATTCTAATAAATATCTACCTATCATTATAAATATCTTCCACATAATGTTTTCCAAACCATTGAAAAAAAAATTGGAAAATTTTTAATAAAATAGATTCTATATCCATCCTATAAACTATTAATGATACCCTTCTCGATTTGCTATTCATGATACATTTGAAGACAAATAAGATAGTTCTCATTAAGAGACCTACCTATCAAAGTATTATCAGATTACCTTGGCTGTTCGAATGTTCATTGATTAAGTCAATACTCTTCCTGAACAACTTACTGATCGGCTTTATTTGTAATCTTATTTTTTTACGGAATGTATATAGAAAAATAGATCTAGAGCAATATCTGTTCAAAATATCGCTCCAGATCCCTAATTATATTAAAGTCTGCATCAGAAAAAAGTTATTCTATAAAAAAGCTAGGGCGTGTCTGAAAAGTTAGTGGCATTCGAATGTTTCAGTGATTTTTGTTGAAATCAAGGAAGAAAACACCGCTTATGTGGTTCATAAGCGAGTATTTATGATGAGGAGTTCGATAAAAATTATCAAACTATTCGCTGCTTGAGTTTTCAGACACACCCTAAATGAATAGATGGGTTAATATTTCTTTTATATCTTTTATTTCAGGTGGAAAATCAAGTAATAGGTAATGAGGAAGGTAAATACTTTCTATTGAAAAGATATCCTTCTTATCAATAAGAAACAAGGTTTCTTCTATTTTATCTGCTTTCTCATTGACTTCAATTATATCTGTAAAAACAGAAAAGTGAATGGTTTCTGATAAAAAATCTTTGATCAACATTTCAGTAACTTGACAATCTATACTATTGCTTGATATCAAGGTAATTGCAGCAAGTCGTCTTTTAAACATGAAAGGACTTAATCGATAGCATAATAATTCAATATGTTTTTCCGGGATGTTCAGACCATATACATTCCATTTCTTGATGATTTGTTTGATCTTCTGATACAGTTTAGGATCGGATTCACTAATTCTCAAAAAATCGGTTGATAATAACGGGTGCAGATTCAATGTTACATCCTTCAAAAAAATAAAAATTGCTGTTAAAAACCAATCTTTAGATGTAAGATCTATAAAAAAAGTTTTTTCAAATAAATCAATCAATCGTTCTACATGTGGATCTTGCAAAAAAACTTTGCGATGAGCAAACAACTTTTCCTGAGACATTGTCTGATCAAATACATGCGTATTGATAATCATTAAAGATAGAACAGAAAATAAATATTCAGACTCAAAGTATTCTCCCCAAATTTCTTTAAAGTTTTTCTCAACAGCTTCTTCAAACTCTATTGGTCGAGGATAGCTCTTGACAGCCTCCAATATTTCCAACGGAAATTCCAATTTTCCAGTAAACAGCTTTTTATCAGCAGCTGTCAAAAGCAACATACCAAAAAAATGTCTTTCACTTTTTGAAAAAGAAACATCTAAACTTTTTTCTGTAGCATAAAGAACATTGTTCGATTTTTCTATTATTTTCTTGTCTCTTCTTATTGTATTCATGCCAAATTGCTTAAACAAAATTGCAGATAAAAATCGAATTCTAATGACATTTCCTATAATTTGATTACCAGAGACTTCTAAATCAAGCTCTTTTAGAAATTTTTCTACATTTTCTTTTACTAAATAGCCTTTAGACACGGAGATAAATTGCTCATCAATAAAATCAATATATTTTTTTTCAGAAGGGACCAGAAAATATTCAAGCGCTTTCAAAAAAAGGGATTGAGCGTAAATTTTATGGCAAAGTGCTTCGCGTTTTTCTAGAGTAAAAAAATCAATTTTATAGGTCTCAGAATTATTTTCCATAATATCAATATCCAGCGTATTTTTTAAGTAACTTATATCATTTCGTACAGTAACTGGTGTGCACTTCAAATTTCTTGAAAGTACCATAATATCAATATATCGTTCTCCCATTAGCAAATCTACCAGCTTAACTGCTCTCAAAAGATTTTTTTCTAAATAACCATAAATCATATCTCTATTCCTTTCTTCAAATATTTACAAATACTTTTTGCCGATTGTCAGCTGAAAGACTAACAATAATTAGTGCTTTAATATTTGTGTTATTACATCGGAAAACCTTCACTTTCTCTGTTTCTGCAGCTTTTAATCTCATGTTTGTAGTTTCTAATTTAGCTCTTCCAGACTATCTTTCACATCCTTGTAAAATTTTTAAAGTTCAGTTGCTCTATCTCTTACTTCTGATTTTTCATATCTGGGAGAACCATTTGACAGCTGCTCCATAAACCGTTATCTTTTTAACTTACTATTGATTAGGTTTTGAAAAAAATAAAAGAGGTGCATTTAACGTCATTTTTATCACTCTATCAATCAGCACAGTGGTATGAATAGATTCGTAGAATACACCATACTCCAAATAACAATTACAGAACATAAGAGAGCAATTCCTATCATAGATATTCCGTGAACAAAATAGAAAAAAAGCACCCCAATTGCAAGAAATATTCCCAGCCAAATCATTCTCCAATTTTTTTCAAGAAAAGCAATCTCTCGAAAATAAATATATCGGAAAAAGAATGCTCATTAAAAAGACAGCCTTATTCATCTTGAAATTTTGATAAACTTCCACTGGAGAGTCTGGAGACTACTGCTTTATTTATTGTTGAGGTATAATCCCCACAAAAACCAATAAGAATATACTTCCATTTATTTTTTTCACTACATAAAAAATCAGCAACTGCAATTACTATCCCAATAATCAAACATTGTAGTTCACAACAATGTTTGATAACTATATTCCCTAACTTCCTTCTTCATCCTGAAAATCCCTTGTGTTTCTCCTTTGAATTTTGATTATCACAATTGTACTATACATACAAAAAAATGGTAACTAATATTTATAAAGACATATATACAATTACTTTTACATAAAGAATAGACTTCACAGCAAATTAATCTGCTGTGAAGCTGAATCATCCAGATACTTCAGCATATCTACTATTCATTTAATTGGAGGACACTGCTAGTTTGCCAGTTCCACTTTTGTAGAATTTTTAGTGAAATTACCAGTCGCACTGTTTCAGGAACAGCTAGTGGGATGGTATACGAAGCTCTGACGGGAATAAATTTGTCAAAATTTATTTTTATATACAAAGAGACAGCCGTATACAGACGATAAGCTTTAAATCGAGTCTGACCCATTGATCCAGCAGAATGCTAGACAAACGACGATTGCCGTTAATTTATATTGACGCATCTTATGCTCATACGAGACTTGCTCCTGTGCTTTTGGCAAATGCTCATCGCATATTCAGTAGTCTCATCTATTCTTTTCAAATTATGTTTTAAAACCCTCAAAAGCTGTGAACAGCCTCTCAAAAAAAAACAAATGAGGCAGAACAAAGACTTCAGAACTATGAAGAATTAACCCTTCTATCACCATACTCATTTCTTTGTTTCTATAAGCAGATACATACCCTCTAGTTCACTGAACAATCTTCCACGATCTAAATCAACCCATTGCTGAAATCTATCATTTTTATCACTTGGAAAACTATAGTATGACTGCTCATTATTCATAATAAAAGCTCTATTTTCCTTTTTATGTTACGATATATATAATGATAACGCTCCCTTCCGTGCTCATCTATTTAGTTTTCATAATCAGTTAATGCTCGTAGCCGCACTAGCCAAAAGAAGGAGAAGAGAATGGACCTACCTAAAGAAATACCTAAAGAATTGCCGGAACCTGATTATATGTTAACTGAACATTTAGAAATGGCGACCAATTTTTGCAATGAATCGAGTTATTTTCAAAGAGAAAACTTGCATGCGTATTATAGAAGTTTTCATTTGGAAAATCATCATAGCCTGTCACAACTAGGGCGTGTCTGAAAAGTTCGTAGAATTCGAATTTTTCAGTGATTTTTGTTGAAATCAAGGAAAAAAACACAGCTTACGTGGGTCATAAGCGAGTATTTATGACGATGGGTTCGATAAAAATCATCAAACTATTCGCTGCTTGAGTTTTCAGACACACCCTAATTCTTACCACCAAAGAAGAGGAGGATTTTCTATGAAATTAGGTTTTATTCGTTCAAACTTTCCAGGTGAACGCCGTGTACCTTTGCTGCCAAAACATATTCAAGGTTTTGAAAATGATTTACTTATAGAAACAGGATTTGGAGCTATGCTTGGTATTCCTGATAGTGCCTATGAAGATGCCGGATGTAACGTTTGTACGCGGGATACTGTTTTCCAAGAATCTGACGGCATTTTTTCTTTGAAGTTGATTCAACCATCCGATTACGAAAAAATCCGCCCGGGGCAAATGATTATCGGGTGGACACATCCTTTAGGATCGGGGAAACCTTTCATGGAGCAACAAGCTTATCCCAAAGATTTAATCGTAGTGGATTTAGACAATCGCTTTCCGACAATCTTCCACCAGCAACAACAGCTACGTGCAGACTGGATTCCCACCAATGTCGTCTATCAAAATAGCTTTTACGCGGGATATGCAGGCGTCTTACATGCTTGTTTGGCCTTTGGCTTATTACCAAATGATCAAGTAAATGCAGCAATATTAGGTTCAGGGAATGTTGCTCAGGGTGCCTTTCATGCCATTTCAAAATTTACTTCAACAGTTCGTATGTTCTATCGACGAACCCTTCCAGAATTTCACACACAGCTCACCTCGTTTGACTTTATTATTAATGGGATTGAAGTCGGTGCCAGCGGACAGCCAATACTGACCTTAGAGGATCAAAGACAAGTCAAACCAGGGACCTTTTTCATTGATGTTGCTGCAGATGCAGGCAATGCCATTGAAGGTAATCATTTTACTTCTTTAGACACACCTATTTATCATGAGCATGGGCATTACTACTATACTGTACCAAATACTCCGACATTAGCCTATCGCAATGTGAGTGAATATTTAAGCCGGCAGTTTAGCCGATATATCTACCAAAAAGATATCGCTATTTTTAGAGAGAAAATAGTACAAGCAGATTAGACGATAAAAGAGCTCCTCTCTAAGAGTTGAACAGCTCTCTGTCAAGTTGGCAATGGAAAAAATAAAATATATATTCAAGCTTCACTTGAATTTCCCTTAAGAGAAGGAAGATCAGGACAAAAGCGATCAGCTCCGAGAATTAAGAAGGACTATCCGAAAATTGTCAAGGGACACGATTCATAAAATGAATAGCTAAGGATTGATACACTGCGCTTCGATCACCTCAACTTCTACGTAGGAAACATACTAGAATTGACAGGCTTCACTAGGATTTCTTTAGCAGAGTGGATGAAGTCCAGTTCCCTACTCGGTGAAGGAACTGGAGCTGCTCCTGCGGTTATTCGTCGCAAAAAGAATTTTTGCTTTTGTCCCACTGTTTATTCAGGGATAGATACGAAGAGCGTGTGGAACTTTTTTTCCCACACACTCTCTCTTATAGGTTAATTTGTAACCTATGCGGTGGCTTTATTCCGGATTTCAACTGGAGTAAGTCCGCCGTATCTTAATGTGATTCGATCATTATTATAAAAGTGAATATACTCTTTTAATGTCCTTGGTCAGTACTTCATGGGAATACATAACAGAATAGTATACATACAATAACAGGTAGAATTTGTAAAAATTCTTACCTAGAACAGAAATTAGGAGTCTATTCTTACGCTTCTCCGAATGCCCATCGCATGTCTTTTAGTCATATAAGACATATTATATGTGCAGCCTCGAACAGAATTGCCAGTCCCACTGATGCAGGAACACCTAGTGGGATGGTATGCGAGCAGACAATCTGAGGAATGTGTATACATTCAATCAATTTTTGGAGGTAGCTGCCAGTCTCACTAAGATAAATAAACTAGTGAGATGGTAGGCAATGCTCTGATTGAAATAAATGGGCATATAGTCATGTTCATCACTAAGAGATTGCTAGTACACTCACTACTTGCAGACTCAAAATTGTACTGAGCATTTATACGAGAAAATATCGAATCGCTTTGTTCTCCATGGTTCAACGCTATAAGAAGGAAAATCCGAAACCTGATAAAATAGTTTTGAGTTTGAATTTACCCCCAATTTTAGAAACTAATACAGAAAATCCTTGAACTAACAGTATTTCGAAGCGTATTCCATTTGTTTAGAAAGCAGCTTCTGCAACTACTGATGTAATAGGGTTTTTAGTGAAAAATGGGGGAATTAAAATTTTGAGTGCTTGCACTCAGATTTAGTTATCTATACAATAAACTAAAGACTCAGAAGAGGAGGCAGCACTATCTTATGAATAATCACCCATATAATAAAATAACCAGCCTGATTGATGAAATGGAAAAAGTTATTTTAGGGAAACGCGACGTATTGCAATTAACTGTGACTGCATTTTTAGCCGGCGGTCATGTGCTCTTTGAAGATATCCCAGGAGTGGGGAAAACATTGATGGTAAAAACCCTCGCAAAAGCTATTCACGGAAAATTCAGCCGGATACAATTTACTCCGGATTTGCTGCCCAGTGACATTCTCGGAATTTCTGTTTATAATACGGTTTCTCAGACATTTGAATTTCATCCCGGTCCGATTTTCACTACTGTTCTGCTGGCTGATGAAATCAATCGAACTACGCCGAGAACACAAGCTGCCCTACTGGAAGCAATGTCTGAAAACCATGTCACTATTGATAATCACACTTATACATTAGACAAGCATTTTTTTGTGCTGGCAACACAAAACCCAGTTGAGTATGAGGGAACTTATCCCCTTCCTGAAGCACAGCTGGATCGTTTTCTGTTTCGTCTTCAAATCGGCTATCCGGAATTTGACGATGAATTAGAACTTTTAATGAATCAGCAGCAGAATAAATTGGCGCTTGTCCGGCAAGTTCTAAAATTTGAGGAAATAGCTGAGTTAAAACAGTTGACGGAAGAGGTCTATGTTGATCCTCAAGTTGCCCGTTATGCGCTTCAGCTGGTCCAGGCAACTCGGAATCATGATGGGATCATTCTGGGTATCAGTCCCCGTACAGCAGTATCGTTTTTGAAAGCAGCCAGAGCATTTGCATTAACCGAAGGGCGAAGTTATGTTATTCCGGATGATCTTCAAAGAATCCTGCCGGCTGCATTTGGACATCGTCTGTTATTGAAAGGCGGGTATACCGCGTCTGATGAGAAAATCCAGCAAATTCTGGAACAGATCATTCGACGTGTGCCAGTACCTGTCAGGAAACCAATATGACTTTTTTAAAGATAAAAAACAGTGTAAAGATATTCTCAATTTTATTGTTTTACAGTCTGATCTTTGTTTACACTATCGCCTTTAATAATTCAACGGGATGGATGCTGTTCTTTTTTCTTGTTTTTTTAATGATTGTTGATTTAATCAGTCTATTCCCTTCATTAAAAATGATTAAACTGGAAACAACTGAACTGACGACCTATACTGTCAATCAGCCCAGTCAGCTGACCCTGGAGCTTTTTCGCTGTCAAAAATCTCTGTTGCCCACACCATCTCTGACCATCAGTTTGAAGAAGACTCTGAACAGTTCGTTATATGCTCAGCTTTTTTATATGGGCACAAGAGAGACTTTCAGTTTTCAATGGACTCCAGAGAAGAGAGGAATCTTTAACGAACTACCTCTTTTAGTCGGAAGCACAGATTTTTTAGCTCTGTTTCAAAAGCAGCTTGTTCGGCAGGTTTCCGGTCCATTTATGGTTATGCCTGAGCTGCAAAAGAAAAAAGCCGAACTGATTTTTCAGATCATTTTGACTAAACTTCCAAATTTTAAGAATTCATTTGGCAACCAGACCTTTTCCATTCGAAATTTTCGCTCCCACCAGTTTGGCGACGCACTGAAAACGATCGATTGGAAGCAATCCGTAAAAAGAAATGAACTGATTGTTAAAGAGTATGAACATGAAATTGAACAGGATACTGAATTGATATTTTATGGACAGGATGGATTGAACTTCGAATCGTTGCTCTCTCTCTATTATTCCTTCACTCTTTTTCTAGAAAGACAGATGCCGTTCTCACAGACAATTATTGTAGATTCCCCCATGGAAGCAAGTCATGAACAATTATTTGCGTTAGCTTCCTCCTTCACTGAACATCGCCAGCTGCCGATGTATTCAAATAAAAAACTGATTCTTTTTGCTCCAAGCCTGACACAGGAGCTGGGCGAACAGTTGGAGCTGCTTCAAAAAAATAATACACTGTTTTTGATTACTTATCATGACGATAAGCCCTTCCTCCATTGGAAGGAACAAATAATTGAACTGAAATGGGAGGCTGCTCATGGGTGAGAAAATTCATAAAGGCTGGTTCTTTGCATTGCTTAGTTTCCTGATTCTGATTACAGCCAGCTCGCCTTTTATAGCGGTTTATAATTTAGGGAATCAGTTTTTTTTGAGTGTCATGCTGGGGTTAATCTGTCTGATTACTCTTTGTTTTAATCATTTTCTTATCACAGTTCCATTATATTTCCTGATCTATACTTTTACTTTGTATGTTTATTTTCCTCTGAATCATCTTTTTGGGATTTCATGGGTAAGTGCTTTTTATGACAGTCTTATCCAGTCTTATAATCAGGTAATATCAGGTGAAGTCAGTTATCTGCCAAATACTATCGCTTTGGTCATTATTTTGTTTTTTCTTGTTGCACTGGCCATATTGCTCATTCAGTATGAGCGTATTTGGCTAAGCTATCTGATGATTGTCGGCTATCATTTCATGCTGGTCATCTTCAATAGGCTTCAACTAGGCTGGCCGTTGATTGTTATCACCTGTTTGTCTGTTCTGCTTTATCAATTAAAAAGATATCCTGAAACAGGGAAAGTAATGGAAAAAAGGAAAGCTGGAATTTTTAGTCTCCTGCTTTTAGCTTTCATTGCCGGAAGCTCCCATTATTTTCAACAGAGTTTTCCAGCTATTCAAACTGCTCTATATACTAAAACTAGTTCTGTAAGGAATTTTTTCAACAGTCAGGGCATTTACAACCAAGTCAGTCAATACGGTATTCAATCGAATACACGAACTGGCTTCAGTGATAATGATCAGCAGCTGGGCGGACCTATTATGGATGATCCGACAGTATTGTTTACAGCTCTGCAGACGAAAGCTCATTATTGGCGGGTAGAGACAAAGGACAGTTACACTGGAAAAGGCTGGGAAGCCGCGTCTGCGCCTCCGCAGACCACTGGTAATCCTGGTACACTTATTTTAAGTGATTCAGATTATCAGGGGACATTGGCAACAGAAACAATGATCGCACTAACATTCAGCGACCCTCCCCCTCAGTACCTGCCTCAGCCGTATGGAAAATTTGAGGTAAATCTCGATAGAGTAACTCAAATGGAGTACATTGAAGAAAATAATCGGGTAAATTTATCTCAAATGCCAATTGAACTGGATATTATCTGGCAGGAACCAAACTATCCGGCAGCTGATCTCCAGCTTGTATCAAATGCCATTCCTGAAGCACTTGCTGAGCAGCTGGAATCAGGCTCTGTTATAAATGGAACCTTCAATGAAGCGATGGATCTGCCGCCCGTCACCAGTATAGAATTACCTAACTCTGTTCCAGTACGGGTACAAGAACTGGCTTTAGAATTAACAGAACAGGAAAATGGCTTATATAACAAAGTGAAGGCAATTGAACATTATTTAAAAACAGATCGATCCTTCCGCTATTCAAAAACAGATACACCGTTCACTCCGAACGCTCAAGATTATGTTGATCATTTTCTATTCGATTCAAAGGTTGGCTATTGTGATAACTTTTCTACTTCCATGGTTGTTTTGCTCCGTTCCATCGGTATACCAAGCCGCTGGGCTAAAGGCTTTAATTCAGGAGAACTGATAGAGAATCAAGGAGAATTAAAGGAATACTCTGTTAGAAACAGTCATGCGCATTCATGGCCGGAAGTCTATTTTGAAGGCTATGGCTGGATTCCTTTTGAGCCGACACCCAGCTTCAGCAATCCTGATGTATCAGTTGAAGAAGCTGATGAATCTTCGGAAAGCAATCAGGATTCCAGTACTGTTGAGTCTTCTTCAACAGAAGCACAAAGAATAGAAAACAGCACTGCCGCCTCTTCCGAGGAAGAAGATCCGCAAACAGAAGAAATCACCTCACTGCTTCCGTCAGCTGTATTGAAATGGTTTGCTGCTGGAGCCGTATTGGCAATTGCCAGTTCAGTTTGGTTTTTATTACATTACTATTTCTTTCTGATAAAATTTAAAGTCTATCAGTTTATCAGACCTGCCAATTTCGCAGGGATGTATCAGCTGATTTTAAAGCAGGCAGAAAAAACAGAGTCCAGAGGTTCCACCGAACCCCTGAATCAGTATGCCGTTCGCTTTGAAGAAAATTATCCGGAATTTGAGGGAGTTTTTATTTCCTTAACACAACTCTATGAACAGGCAATTTATGGGGGAATTGAACCGAATCGAAAAACCTCTGAGCATCTACTGATACAAGCCATTACTATTTTTACAAAATTCAACAAGAAAAGACAGCGGTAGGCAGTTCCGCTGTCTTTTCTCATAATGTATGCTCCTCTCTATCTGCTGATACGTCAGAAGCATACAGCCGATTCAAATCAAATGCCAGCTTTTTAAACTACACAAAGCGGCTTTTGTGAAGGTATTCTTTTCCATCAATAAATAAAAGCAGAGCAGGATCAGAAAAGATATTACAGGCCAAAGACACCTGCTGTACCTCTCCGCCATCAACTTCCCCCAATGCTATTTGAGGATACGCTTCAAGCAGTGCTTTTAGTTTAGGGAAAACAGCATGACAAACCGAGCAGTTCTGCTGAGAAACATACAGAAAAGCAAATTGATTATTTTCAATAAATAAATGTACCTCTTCAATTGTATATAATTGGGTCCATTTGCTGTCCTCTCTTTTCTATACCTGCATTCCATTTTTTTCATACTTAATATAGCATAGATGTACAAAAGACCTGTAAAAAGTGCTTGCTGTTTCATTTTTTCCTTAACAATAATCAACAATTACTTTCAATTTTGTTTTTCAATCAGTTCGAGAACCTTTGCCACTGTTTCTCCTCCATTTTGAAGATTTTTGCGAACATTTGTCATTGCTTCCTGAAGCGTAATCGGTGCAGAGATCGTATCAATCACAAGATCAAACCCTGCCTCATAAATATCATGAAGGCTTCCAGCTACACTGCCTACAATGGCAATGACAGGCTTCCGGTGTTTCTGAGCCGTTCTTAAAATCCCAACAGGTGCTTTTCCTGATAGTGACTGATGATCTATTCGTCCTTCTCCGGTTATAACAAAATCGGCCGCTTTAATTTCTTCTTCAAGATGCAGCAGACAGCTGATTGTTTCAATACCGGGAACAAGCTTGGCCTGACAGAAAGCAGCCAGACCGGCACCCAATCCTCCGGCAGCTCCTCCGCCTTTTAAATGAGAAACAGATTGCCCGCAATATTCTGAGATTTTATCCTGAAGATGATGCAGGGACTGATCCAATAATGCCAGTTCATCTTCTTTGGCTCCTTTTTGACTGCCAAAAATATAGGAAGCTCCCTGTTTCCCGCAAAGAAGATTCTCTACATCAGTCAGTCCTATAAAAGTAGTTTCAGCAATTCTCGGATCAATATTTTTCCTGTCAATCGTATGTATATTCAGCACGCCTGATGCACCAAATCCAACTTCCTGTCCTGCCGCATCTTTAAATGAAATCCCCAATGCCTGAGCCATTCCTACTCCGCCGTCATTGGTTGCACTGCCGCCCAATCCAATATAGATTGTCTTCACTTTTTCATCCAGTGCAAATTTAATCAACTCACCCGTTCCATAGGTTGTTGCCATAAATGGATTTCCTGTTTCATTTTTAATTTTTGTCAGTCCGGAAGCTTCAGCCATCTCGATAATTGCCGTCTCATCATCCAAAAGACCAAATACAGCAGAAACTGGAGCTCCTTCAGGACCGGTTACCTGTTTCTTAATGCGTCGACCAGACAGTCCAGTCACTAAAGCCTCAACGGTCCCTTCTCCTCCATCAGCTATCGCAACTTTTCGAACAGCCAATGCCGGATTTCCTCTGAAAAGTCCTTTTTCTATATAGCCTGCAGCCTCCATAGATGTTGCGCTGCCTTTAAATGAATCTACAGCAATAACAATTCGCCTGTTCATTTTATCTTCCTCCTCACTGAATAATCTTTTATTCCAGAAAAATATATTCAGTTACCCATACACCCCTATTCTACTATCTTCTTCCAGCGAATAACACCTTTTGCTTTTATTTATAAAAACGGACAGAAAAAATATACTTTACCTCGTTTAAGATAAAAAAAGAAGGGGCTATGACAAACACTCATGAGGGTTTTTGCCCTCATGAGTGTTTGTCCTGACCTCTTCGTTCATCCGCTTACTTTGCACGCTTCAAATACGTACCTTCCTGTGTATTGATTTCCAGCTTCTCCCCAGATTCAATAAAATCAGGAACGTTAACAACCAGTCCTGTTTCCATTGTTGCAGGTTTACCGGAGCCTGTTACAGTTGCACCTTTGATAGACGGCTGCGTTTCTGTCACAGTTAATACAACAGTTGTCGGCAGTGTAACACCAATTACTTCTGATCCATAAAACTGAATTTTTACTTCCATGTTTTCCAACAGATATTTCAATTCCTCTTCAATAGAGTCAGTTGGAATTTCGTATTGCTCGTAGGTTTCCAAATCCATGAAAATTGCCATGCTATCCTGACTGTATAGATACTGAGCAGGTTTTGTATCAATATGCGCTTTTTTCACTTTATCATCTGGGCGCATTGTCGTTTCAGTTGTGGCACCTGAACGAACGTCCTTCAGCTTCATACGCATTACGGTGTTTCCTTTACCAGGTTTGTGATGGCTGGCTTCCATTACCTTAATTAATTTTCCGTCTTGTTCAAACGTCATGCCTGACTTAAGATCACTGATTGCAATCATTCTATCATTTCCTCTTTTCTAAAAAATAATCTCCACTCATTGTAGCAAATTACAGACCGTTAATCTAGGGAATATACAAAGAGAACGTGAAATTCTCATGACTGGATAAATTATTTTCTCCTATTTCTGGAATTTTCAACTGTTTCCAACAGAGTTTCACCTGCTTCCACATCCCTCAGTCTTTAATTTCCCTTATAGTAATAAAGGCAGATTATTTCAGGAATTTCTGCTGCAGAAAGGCACTCCTTCAGTAATTGATTTCCCACTTCAATTTCAAACGCTGCTTCCCTATTTTCTCTAAAAAAATATAGCCCAAACCTGAATAAGCAAGCTCCACAAGCTGCCTCTTCGGAAATAAATCAAGCAATCTTCAAAATATGAGGAGTTCCAGGCCCTTCACCGAGCAGGTAACAGGACTTCATCTACTCTGCTAAAGCAATCCTAGTGAAGACTGTCAACTCTCGTATGTTTTATACGTAGAAGTTGATGTGATTGAAGCGCAGCGGAGTGTATCAATTCTCAGCTTCAATTCAAACAATCTGACTATCTATCACAAACCTCTCTATAAATATTTATAAATTCTTCGCCGATCAGCTTGAACGATCCTTCTTTCTGGTTCATGGATAAAAAACAACATCACCAATCTAAAAATATATTACTACTCTCTGCTTAATAATTATCTTTTCAGCTCTCTTAGTGCCAGCGCAAAGTTGCCGACTGTGGCACTTCCATTTTCAGATATTGCCGGATTCACGATATAATTGTCCAAATCTGGAACATCAACATAGCCATTATTCAGCTCTGTAAAAATTGAGCGGACTTTTTTCATCAAATAATCCTGCTGCATAACACCTCCACCAAAAATAATTTTTTCCGGTGAAAAATTCAGTCTTGTATTGAAAGCCAGCTGTGCGATGTAATAGGCTTCGATCTCCCAGATAATATGTGTTTCATCCACTTCTTCCCCTTTTATTCCTGTTCGGGCTTCCAGACTGGGACCTGAAGCCAACCCTTCAAGGCAATCTGCACCATGGGAAGGACACACTCCTTCAAAATCCATGTCCAGAGGGTGGCGTTTAACAAAAACATGACCCATTTCCGCATGAGTAAGACCTCCAATAAATTCCCCATTTTGGATGGCTCCGCCGCCTATTCCTGTTCCTACAGTAAAATAAACACAGGAGTTAGATTCAACTGCTGCCCCTTTCACGTATTCACCAAAAGCGCTGGAATTCACATCTGTTGTCAAAAAAATAGGGACGTCGAAATGTTTCCTCAATGCCTTCAGAATATTGAATCCTCGCCACTCCAGTTTAGGGGTAGCCAAAATCTTTCCATAATCACTGGAATCAGGATTTACATCGACCGGACCAAAAGAACCGACGGCAATTGCTGAAACGGTATGTGCCGAAAAAAATGCAGCAACCTTTTCCATTGTCTCTTCTGGATTACCAGTAGAGAACACAACGCTCTCCTGGACTTCAAAGTCAGTGTTCCCAACTGCACAGACAAACTTTGTTCCACCTGCTTCAATACTGCCTAATAAAATATCACTCATTTTTTATCCTCCATTTTCTAAATAATTACTACTATTATCTATACGGAAAAGTCTAGACATTTACTCTATTATTTTAACGTAAAAGAGTTCAGCTGTCCTGCTTTTTTACAGATTCAACAAGTTTTCTTTGTCTTTGAGACTTATTGCCATGCATTTCGCTTCACTCCGTACTATACTTAAAGAAAATAAAGAATGAGGTGAATAAAATAATGACTATCTATGATTTTGAAGCGACACTGGCCAATGGGGAAACGTACACATTGGATAAATATCGCGGATAACCTATGATTATTGTTAACACTGCGACAAAATGCGGATTAGCTCCTCAGTTTGAGCAATTAGAAAACCTTTATACAACCTATAAAGATAGTGGATTAATTGTACTGGGCTTTCCTTCAAACCAGTTTAAGCAGGAAGTGGAAAACAGTGAGGAAGCTGCTGAAGCCTGCCGGATAACTTACGGTGTAACATTTCCCATGCATCAGATTTGTCATGTCAACGGTTCAGAAGCATTGCCTCTTTTCAACTATTTAAAAGAAGAAACCAAAGGCACACTGGGCAGTGCAATCAAATGGAATTTCACTAAATTCCTAATAAATAAAGAAGGGACGGTCGTGAAGCGTTATGCACCACAGACAAGTCCTGAAAAAATGGTTGCAGATATTGAGAAAGTATTGGCTTAAGCTTTCCTTATTCTTGGTTAAGTGAAAAAATCAAAAAAATGTACTTGATACAATGAACGGAATATTTAGGGCATATCTGAAAACTATTGGGGAAATAAGTTTTCAGACGCCCCCTAATATAACTGTATTTAGAAGTTGGCAGGGTTTTACAACTATCTGCAGCAAAAAAATAGTTTAGGCATTCAAGCTGTAATGCAGCTTCTTTTAAAATAAATACTGTTTCCACAAATTTTCTTGAAATTATTAGGCTGAACATGTGCTTGTTCCTAAAGAAATAATTATAATTTTTACAGCAACAGCCCTATCAACACCACTGCCAGTCCAATCTGGATAAGTCCGACAGACAAACCAAAAATCAAAAAACGCTTACCTTCTTTAAAAAATTTTTGGAAATCCAATCTCAGCCCAATCGCTGCCAGTGCTGTGATTTCAACCCAGCTGCTGATAAAATGTGCACCTGATGCCAGCTGTTCAGGCAGATGAACCAAACTGTTGAGTATACAGCAAATTAGAAAGCCCAGCACATACCAGGGAATCGGCAGCTTTTTTTTTACAACTCTTTCCGCTGCGGTATCCTCACTTGGGCAAGCAGCAATCCTTCCAAAGATATAGACAACAACAACCAGCAACATAATGCGCATGATCTTAAACAGCATTGCCAGCTGAGCACTCTCTTCATTAATCATACTGGCACTGGCGACAACCTGCCCCACTGATTGCAGTGTTCCACCAATCAATGCACTTCTCCGCAAAAGATCACTATAGTAAAGAGCTGTTCCTATCAGCGGCAGCAGCAACATCATCACCGTGCCCAATAAATTAACCAGTGTAATAATCTGTCCTTTTTCATCTTCTTTTGCATGAATGACCGGTGCAATCGAAGCAATTGCTGAAGAACCGCACACCGCATTACCGCCTGCCATCAACAGTACCATACTTTGGGAAAATCCGAGTTTCTTCCCGATAAACAACGTCCCGCAAATCGTTCCTGTCATAATCAACAAAATAAACCCGACACCCTTAAAACCAATTTCACTGATTGTCTGAAAGGTAACAGTGATTCCCAAAAGAACTACTGAAATTTCCAACAGTCTGCTCTCTGAAAATTTCGTTCCCGCTTCTAATTTTGGCTGCTTAAACAATGTATTTCCTAATAATATTCCCAGTAAAATAGCAATAGTGGCAGCTCCAAGTGTCGGCAGCCAAATAGCCGCTATCTTGCTGAGCAACGCAACTGAGAATGCAACGCCCAATCCAGGCAGTATTTTCTGTATACCATGTCTGCTGATAAACCTGCTCACTTTAAAATACCTCCTGATGTTCTCAATAATCCTATTATACACATTTCATTCCCATTTAGAATAAGCAGTCTCAGAGAATATTGTTTTTAGGACTGCAAAACAAAAATATCATCTGCTGAGTAACCAGAAGTTTGGAAACTCAACAAATGATCCATTCATTCTAATTAAAAAATTTTTTTCTATATCTATCAGTCTATTTTTTATGAACTGCTTTTCTGCCTACAATCACAGAAATAATCAACGCAATACAAACCAGTACGATAAAGATAAACAATGTCGGTTTATAGCTGTTCATCATTTGATGAACTGTTGACAGTAAAATAGGTCCTACAATCCCGGCTGCTGCCCATGCAGTAAGGATGTAGCCATGAATCGCTCCCAGTTCTCTTGTACCGAAAACATCGCCGATATACGCCGGAATAATTGAAAAGCCTGCACCGTAGCAAGTCATAATCAAACAAATCAGACCTACAAATAAAATAGGTGCTCCGGAAAGATAAAGAGTTGTTAAGGCTGCTGCATTAACAATGAAGACCATCGTAAAGACTTTCGGCCGGCCAAACCTGTCTGAAAGAGTTGCCCAAAACAAACGTCCGAGACCGTTGAAAATTCCCATAACACCAACCATTGCTGCAGCTGTCTGATCAGACATTCCAATCATTTCCTGTGCCATTGGGGAAGCTGCTGAAACGATTCCCAAGCCGCAGGTAATATTTAAGAATAACGTCAGCCAAAGCATCCAGAAATTAGATGTACGGAGAGCTTCATTTGCAGTAAGACCTTCTCCTTCAGTTTGGATCGGCTGTCCAGCCTGATTTTTCTCCTGATGTTGAACCATTCCCTGAGGTGTCCAGCCTTTAGGCGGCTTCTCAAGATAACGTGAAGCAATAAACATAACAGAAAAATAAAGAGCGCCCAAAATATAAAACGTATTGGAGACACCAACTTTTCCCATTAAGAACTGTGCAATCGGACTGGTTACCAATGAAGCAAATCCAAAGCCCATGATAGCAAGCCCTGTTGCCAACCCTCTGTGATCCGGAAACCAGCGAACCATTGTTGATACCGGAGTCACATAGCCCGATCCCAAGCCAATTCCGCCAATTAAGCCATAGGAAATATACAGCATTGGCAAGGACTGAACCTGAATTGCCAACCCTGTCAGCGCTATCCCAGCTCCAAAGAAAATAGATGCGACCATCCCCGTTTTTCTGGGACCATAATGCTCAACAAATTTCCCCATAAATGCTGCCGATGTTCCTAAACAAAAAATAGCAATGCTGAAAGCAAACGAAATGGATGTTGCTGACCATTCAGTCAATGCATTAATCGGTTTTGTGTAAATACTCCATGCATAGGCAGAACCTATGGATAAATGAACAGATACACCTGCTAAGGCAATCAGCCACCGATTTTTCACTTTATTCACTTACAAACCTCTCCTTATCCTTGATATACTTTTGTCATAAACACATTGACTCTGGTTTACAATTCGACATCTTACTGACAGTAGGTCTTTTATTTGAAGAACGTACGTGACAGTAAACTTGAAATCATTATCCCATACTCCACTGAAATAGTCTCCCAGATTGGTAAAATAATTGATATGCTTTTTCGAATAAAAAAATTAACCGATTTCATCCTCCTTTTTTTCTGGACCTCTTCGTTCAAAACGACTCTTTGAATTTACCCCCAATTTTAGAAACTAATGCAGAAAATTATTGAACTAACAGTCTTTCGAAGCGTAGTTTATTTGTTTAGAAAACAGCTTCCGTAACTACTGATATAATAGGGTTTTTAGTGAAAAATGAGGGGATTCAAAAAAAGACTCCTCTTAACTTAACAGCTTGCTCTCAGTATTGATCTTTTCACCCATTCTTCAATAAGCTGATCATCAAAATACCCATAGTTATGCAAGAAGCTCCAAGGATAATCGCTCTTCGTTCCTTTTTACTTTTGTCAGGTTTAAATACAATCAGTCCTGCAAACAATGAAACTAAAACAGCAAGTTGAGAAATGGTAAAGCTTTTCCCTACCCCAAGACTTGGTATAACTAAAAACAGACTGACATTTGCGATGCTCCAGGCTAAACCAGTTGTCATATTTCTGAGAATGTACACTCTGTTCATTATTTTTATCTGTGATAAATTCATTAAATATGAGGCAGTAAACATTCCAATTGATTGGGGAAAAATAATTGCTTCTCCAGATATATCAAAAAATCTGGGCAAAATAACATACACTGTCAAGGTCAGAGAAGAGAGTAACAATTTCAACAGCGGCTTCTTTTTTAGACCTGCTTGTTCTTCCCCCTTCTTTTCATGGTAATTTGTCAAGTATATTCCAGTTATAATAATTCCAATGCTTAGTAGTCCTACAGCTGTCATCGCCGCATTTGACCATTCATTGAAAAAAACAGCCGCCGCAATTGTCGTTCCAATTAATTGGGTACCATTGGAAATGGGCATCGCTTCTGAAACCGGTAAATCTATAAAGGAATGGAATTGCAGGTATTGTCCCCCTGACCAAAAGGCTCCAGATAGAAAACCTGTTATAAAAACAAGTTCAGTCCACTCCGGTTTTATCCATAAAAAAAAGCCAATACCGAACAGTAAAGCAGTTGTTGCTGTTCCTAATAACTGCTCATTAGGTTTTCCTTTGCTGAGTTGAGCAATCACAGGCATCAAACCCCAGCCTAAAGCAGGAAGCACTGCCAGAAAAATCGTCATTTATTTCCCTTCTTTTCTAAGAAAAAGCCTTATTATATATGTTCATATACCATAATAAGACTTTTTCTGATTTTATTTGCTTATATTTGATAATCCAGAAAGAGTACATAAACATGATTTTATGAAGAAACAAACCTGAAAAATAATTATATTCCAGTTTTCAGGCAGTCCTAATTCATATCTTCACTTCCATCTGTTAAAGTCAACATCAGCCATTGTTAAAAATTTGGAAACATCTGCTGATTATAGGCAATCTTTTAGCTGGGTCTTGAGATTTTAAGTATTTAAAAATGGCTCTATTTTTCCGTTTTTCGGAATCTGGATTATAACGTGAATACCGGATCATGGGGAGTAACAAATTTTCTGCTGTTCTTTATCTCCCCTTGCTGTCTGTCTGGTGTTACAACAATTAATGTGTCATCTTTCCCCCGATCTTTTAATAAAGAGAGATTTATTTCAGCAATCAAGTCACCTTTTTGAACTCTTTGTTCGTTGGAAATCACCAATTTAAAAGGATATCCTTTCAAATCAACAGTATCAATCCCCATGTGAATCAATATGACTTCCCCTCTATTACCCGTTAAAGTTATCGCATGCTTTGTCGGAAAAATATTAGTGATAGTCCCGTTACATGGTGCAAAAACTTTCCCGTCATGATTAACTATGGCAAAACCATTTCCCATCATTCCAGAAGCAAAAACTTCATCTTTTACTTTGCTAATTGGTATCAGTTCTCCTGCTGCAACTGCATTTAATGTTTGTTTTCTGCTAAATAAACCCAATCTATGCACATCCTTTTATGCCAAAGTTGGCCAGTAGTCTTTATTTGCCTCAATCATTTCATCCAATACCAGTTTAGCGACTCTGGCATTCGGCACCGTTTGATTCAACGTAAAAGCCTGCAAAGCTTTTTGATACGAGCCTTCAAAATATGCATCTACTAAAAGCTTTTCTGCAGCAACCTGCGCTTCCATCAACCCTTTATGAAAATCGCAAATCGGTTTTCTTAACGAAACAGGTTCAGCGCCTGTTGCACCGACATAGGCCGGAACTTCTACTACTGCATCTGAACGAAGATTGGGAATTGCTCCCTGGTTCGGTACAATCAACATAAATCTACGATGTTCGTCATTTAGTATAGAGGTTGCCATATCAACAATGTATTGACCATGCTCCCCAAAATTAAAATTTAAAACATCCTCAGTAACGCCCAAACGTATTTTCTCAGCCATCTCTTTAGTATTCTTCTCTCGTCCATCCATTACCATATTTGCGCGTGTATAGTTTTTATCCGCATGTTCAACGACCATATCAGGATATAAATAATATTCTAAATAGTTGTTGGGAATATTCGTCGGAAAATTTTTAGTAATCACTGACATCATATTAAATGCTTCCTGCCACGATTGATCCCCTGCATTAAAATCAGCAACCTTCATCGTCTGAGTCTTCAATTTCTCAATAATTTCCGGCATCACATCCCGCCCCAAAGATTTATCATAAATCTCTGTATACCAGCCGAAATGATTCAATCCATAATAACCAGGTACCCATTCTTTACGATTATATCCATAATTATCTGCAATTGTTTCTTCTATTGAGATAGTCATGTCACAAGCGTTAATCATATTAATTTCCGGATATTGACGACGAACAGCTTCTGAAACAATGGATTCCGGATTCGTATAATTTAGAATCCATGCTTCTGGTGCAAACTGCTGTACATAGCCAACAATCTCAAGCAACCCTCTCATAGATCGCATTCCGTAAGCAAAACCGCCTAAACCGCATGTTTCCTGTCCTACCAAATCATATTTCAAAGCAATTTTTTCATCCTTTTCACGCATTTTCATACCGCCCACACGAATTTGTGAGAAGATAAAATCACAGCCTGTAAATGCCCGCTGAGGCTCTTCCGTTGATACCAGCTTGACCTTTGAATGTCCTTCTTTTTTTAACATAAAATCAATAATCAGATACATATCCTCATTACGTTCTTTATCAATATCATATAAACGAATTTCTGAAATCGGTAATCTGTCCGCATTGTTTAATACAGCTTGAATAATTCCTGGTGTATACGTGCTTCCGCCGCCTGCTATTGTAATAATCTGCTTTTTACTCATTCTTAACTTCCTTCCTCACTGTTCCAATAATTTAGTAAATTCTGCCATCACATAGGTTACTTCCAATCCGATAATGACTTGATAATTTTTTTCTGTCGGCTTAATAATACCGCTTACCCCGATTTGTTTAATACGCTGCTCATTCACAAGATCAGAGTCTTTTACTTCTACCCGTAAACGTGTATTACAATTGTAAGCATCCTCGATATTTCCTGATCCGCCAAAGGCATCCAGCATTTTTTTTGCCATATATTCATAGTTCTTACTGGACAATGACAACGCCTTTTCCTCTTCTTCAACACGTTCAACGCCATATTCTGTTGCTGCTTCACGACCTAAGGTTGAGATGTTTTTCTTCTTTATAACAAAATAAAAAGTAAAATAGTAAAGACAAAAGAACACCAGTCCGATCGGGATAATCAGAATAGCATTTGTAGCAATTCTGAAATTAATGAGGTAGTCAACAATACAGGCGCCAAAAGTAAAGCCGATTCGAATATTAAACATATAGCAGACCATTCCTGCCAGTCCAGCAAACAAGGCATGAATAACATACAATAATGGTGAGACAAACATAAAGCTGAATTCAACTGGTTCAGTTATGTTGGCGATAAATGAAGTGGCTGCACCACTTCCCATAATCCCTTTTACCATTTTTTTATTCTCTTTAAATGCTGCATGATAAATGGCCAAACAGATAGCCGGTACACCAAACATCATAACTACAAAGAAACCTGACAAAAACAAGCCTGCCTGTGGATCTCCATTAATAAAACGAGTCATTTCACCTCTGAACACATCACCTGAAGGAGAAACATATTCTCCTAAATCATAATAAACATAAGTATTTAGTACATGATGAAGCCCAAACGGAATCAATAAACGATTTAAGAACATAAATATCCCTACACCAAAAGCACCCATATTTACAAGCATTTTGGCAAAATTGTCAATTCCCATTTGAATAATTGGCCAAATAAAACCCAGAATCACTGCAGAACCTGTCTGTAAAATCATGACCATAGTCAGCGGAAATTTCTCACCGGCAAAATAGGAAAATACCATTGGCAACTTTTGTTCTTTAAAATGATTATAGGTCCAAGCTGCAACTAACCCCGAAATAATACCGCCAAATATCCCCATTCCTATCGTCGGGTCCATAATAGCTAAGCCCGCTTTTAAAGTTGCAATTGCCAAAAATCCAGTTAACGCGGGTATCCCTTTATCTTTCGTCTTAACAAACCCCAAAGTAACTCCTATTGCAAATAAGATATCCAAATTACCAAACACTGCATTCCCTGCAGCTCCCAGAACTGGAATATTCAGCATATCATCTGCCGATACTCTGAGAATTAACCCGGCAAGCGGCATAGCTGCTACGGGTATCAGCATCGCTCTTCCTAATTTCTGGATATTTGTTTTAAAATTTAACATTTTTTATTTCCTCCTCGCTGTTTATAAATCCTTATAAGTAATCAGTTCTATCTCCTTGTCTGTTCTCACCGTTTCGGCAAAATCAGAATGAATTAGAAATTCAACTTGGTTAACTCTTGAACGCACAAAGCTTGAGCCATTCAATAATTCCTGATCAATATAGGCGGCATGACACATAATTTCTGTTGTTCGTGCTGTTCTCAGTTGGTCAAGCAGTTTTTCGAGGTATTCTTCCATAGACTCCTCAATTTGCCTTTCTGAAAAATCTTCTGAACCAACATCATCAAAATACCTTTCAAAATAGTCTACGTGCTTCACCTCATCTTTCCGTTCAAAATTCCCCCTTACCGGCAACTCATATTTTTGAGCCAAAGCAACAACAACCTTTTGATTTCCTCCAAACGTATGGGTATGATGGTGACTATCAAGATGTGTCGGTGTAATCCCTGCTGCAAAAACCTTTTGAATTTGCGCATTCCATTCCTGATACAATTCTTCTTCATCAATCATAAAAGGCTGCTCATAAAAATTTAGAGGCTTAAAAGAATCTCCATCTACAATCGTTTGCAGATTTTTCAGAATCGGCTTCCCGCAGGTTAATGTTAAATGTACACCTACTCCCAGCTCCGGAAGCTGCTTTTTAAGCTCAACTGCTTGTTCAAATCCCGGCATATTTGCCATTAGGGTTGTCGATGTCAAAACCCCCTTTTGATACGCATCAATAATTCCATAATTCACCCCTCTGCTGTAACCAAAGTCATCTGAATTAATAATTACTTTCCCCATCTTTTTCTATCCTTTCAATAATAAAAATAGCCCCACTAAAAAGCTCAAACGTCTTTTTAATGAGGTTGTGCCTGCTTAAAGTAACACCCTGCGTCTATTTAATTCTCCCTATATGAATAGCTAAATATGCCGTTTCATTCTCTTGCATATTTACCTGATACTGCTTTTTAATTTCATCTGTAATCTTAGCGGCCAATTTATAATACTGGCTTTTTTTGAATGATGAATCAAAAAATTCGAACGATTCTTCTTCTGATAAAACTTCCTGATAAATCAGCCTCTTCGCTAAAAACTTCAAATGGATTAATAACCGATTATAAGAAAGAGAATTTTTATCCAATTTCATTCGACTTTCGATTTCAATTAAATTTAGAGTGAAGCTTGTAATTTCCATAATTTTTAAGCCGTTCAAACTATTTTTTTCACCCAGCTCAGAATTAATGATATGCATCGTAATAAATCCAACTTCGTTATTTCCCAACTCGGTCTCATAGCGTTGATTTAATTTTTTTACAATATCTGTTGCCACCTGAAATTCATCTGGATAAAGAAGTTTCATTTCCGGGAGCATAATTGCAGTTACCTGCGAGTCTTCCTTTTGCCTTTGAATAGCAAAATAAATATGATCTGTCAAAGTAATATATATACTGCTGTTCAACGGAATATTGATTTTCATTTTGATATATGAAATCATCTCCTCCGCAAATTCAATGTATTCCAGCGGAATCTGCGAGACCAGTTCGCTAAACATTTTAATGTTCTCTTTTGAGTCAAGGGTAAAAAATTTATCTGCTGTTTTTTCATCAAAAATCTCACCGGATTTTGCAGAAAAGCCGATTCCTTTTCCCATAGCAATTTTTTCTATACCATTTTCTTCAATCAGCACTGCGTTATGATTAATTTTTTTCACTATACATTGCATGAGTTCTGCCCCTCTTTTCTGAAATTTGAAAATGAAAAAACGACCTAAGGAAAATAATTTCTCCTTAGGTCGTGCCTAATCGAATTAGTAACACCCTATCTACGCCTATAATCTACCATTAAATGAGAGCGCTGTCAAATATTTTTCGTTGAAATTGGAAGATACCTTCCTCAAAAAAGTACAGCTTTCACCAATACCAAACAACTTTGATTTAAAGCACTTTTCTTATTATGTTTCGCTATACCCTTATATGTTAAGTATTATTGTAAACAATGGAGAAGATTATTGATGAAGGAAAAGTAAGAAGTTGTTCAAATAAAACTAGAAAAACAACGCTTGATCAAAGGCTGCGTTTACTGCTAAAGTTGCCGTGAGAATTAAATTGTAACAACAAGATATCTTTCTTTCTAACAGTGCCCGTCAGTATCTAATACAAACTGCGTTAAAAGAGCTGCCCTTTCATGTTTCTTAATTATGTAAAAGAGGAATCATGGGAAACAGTGATCCCATACACTTTTTCTCTTGTTTTCCAGCTTTTTTTGATATAACAACGCCTTCCATCAAAGCGAAAGGTCGGTATATTTCTTTGTCAAATCAATAAAACAGAGAGTCGAAAATAAAGAACAAATAACACATATTATCTAAACGCTTCAGAATCAAAAAAACAAATCAGGAACAACTGAAAATAAATAAGGAATTGACGGATGAAGTTACTAAGAAAGATCAGTTTATAAGCCTGCACATTGGAAAATAATATGCCAAAGCTAGTGGGGTTCTAAACATGGGCTTAAAAATATATTGTGCCGAACGGCAATCAGCTAGAGTTGGAGATGGAGGAACTATGTATTACAGGAAAATAGATAGTGAACTGGAATTTTTTAATTTAATCATTAGTATAACTTTGAAAGAGAGATAGCAAAATAGCTAAAGCAGATATGCTGTTCCAAAAAATTGAAATGTTAAAACAAGATTATAAAGATCATTTCAAAAAAGATATCCCTGAGAAAATAATCAGAAGGGGGAATCCATTAAACATACTTGATCATCATGAAGAGTTAGAAGAGGGGGTAAGAGCTATGGATAGCGAAGTTAAAAACACAATTGCAACTAATACTCCTGTCACAGAATTATCTGACGAAGGTTAGAACAGATTGATTTTTTAACATTTGAACCTTGCGAGCTTTGAGTACTTTTTCTATACCCAACGAAAGGTTATCATGCTGAACAGGATTTTGGGAGACATTCAAAACAACATAGCTCTAAAACATGAAGACTACAAGCAAGGCATGAAGTACTGTTTTATAGACATTCAAAACAGCATAGCTCTAAAACCCAATAACACCAGTAATAACGTTAATACCTGTTTTGGAGACATTCAAAACAGCATAGCTCTAAAACTCTATGGCAGTACTCTCCATGGTAGCCACCGTTTTGGAGACATTCAAAACAGCATAGCTCTAAAACATAGTGCAAGTGCATGAATATCTTAAATGGGTTTTGGAGACATTCAAAACAGCATAGCTCTAAAACGGTAGTAAAGTAATCAATCATTTTATGAACGTTTTGGAGACATTCAAAACAGCATAGCTCTAAAACATGCTACATTTTTCTGAAAGTTCCTTATGAGTTTTGGAGACATTCAAAACAGCATAGCTCTAAAACTGAGGGCACGCTTGTTGTAATGCCTGGAAAGTTTTGGAGACATTCAAAACAGCATAGCTCTAAAACGGTAGTAAAGTAATCAATCATTTTATGAACGTTTTGGAGACATTCAAAACAGCATAGCTCTAAAACATGCTACATTTTTCTGAAAGTTCCTTATGAGTTTTGGAGACATTCAAAACAGCATAGCTCTAAAACAATCGAAAGCCACCAATTCCTGAGAATAAAGTTTTGGAGACATTCAAAACAGCATAGCTCTAAAACAGTATAGTTCTTTTCTTAGAACTCACACTAGTTTTGGAGACATTCAAAACAGCATAGCTCTAAAACCTCGTAGAAAAAATTTTTTCCACTTAATTTCGTAATCGCACTACTCATCCTAGCAAGATTCTTGCTTTGAATGCCTCAAAATTATTTACTTAATTATTCAATTCTCAAGGATCACATATCTTCACTTACTATTATACCTTATCATCATGGTAAAGAAAATAATCTTCATCTAATATATATTGACTTTTCGTATCAACTTTTCTTGGTTCAATAAACAACACTTGAATATGCAATAAAGAGATATACTGCGTCATTTCTTCTAATTCTTCCTTCGTTAAAAATGAACAGACATTGACTAAAACCAGTAATTTCTTTTTAGAAAGAAATTTGGTTATCTGCATAATTTCCAGCAACTTCTCGAAAAATGTATCGCTTTTAGTTTCAATCTTGATCCCCAAAGCTTTAAATAGTTCCAAAATAGTTATTTCATCTTCCTCTAAATCTAGTTCATGCTCTAATAGTTCATATCCAATCAAATCGCTTATAGTCGAACTCAGCTTTTCAATCATTGTTTTGACTTCCGGTTTCTCATTCAATTGTTGCTCTAAATCAGTATAAATCAATTTCAAAACAGCCGGAGAATTTACATCATAGCCAAAAACATCCGTAACCAACAGTAATTCTGTACCTTTGAGCGCTTTTTGTTTTTCATCAAATAGTTTTAGTTCATTCCCTTGTTCGTACTGATACAACAATTTCGTTACATGAGCAAAGGCTTTCGGATTTTCAATTATAAAAAAGGCAGATTTATCTATTTCAATCGGTTGATCCAGTAAAGAAAAATTAAGCTTCATCGTAATTTTCTCCTAAGAAAATAATTCGTGTGTCAGTATTTCCAACACTTTTATCTTGTGCACCATTCAAATAAATCATTCGCGCAAATTGTTTTTCTGTCACATTAAGTAAAGTAATCAATCCTTTTTTGGGATTATTTTGCTTCAGTCGAGCAATCATTGCTTTACTGGCAGTACCGTTTAATAGTAATTTACTGTAGACAGAAAATTGATGCATAATAAACCCTTCACTTATTAAAAATTTACGGAATTTCCGATAAGCTCTACGTTCGTCTGCTGTTTCAACTGGCATATCAAACATTAACAATAATCTCATATATCTATAACTCATATCCTAAATTCAGGAACTTCCTTTCCTTCATCATTAAGAGCTTTAATGACTTTTTTAGTATATTCACTGGCAATATTTGTTAAATACATTTGTTTGTTGTTGTATGCATACGTATTGCTAAATAAATCAAACAGCGTTCGCTTGATAGCTGGAAATTCTTTTCCTTTACTCTCATAGACAATCTTATCTACCAAAGGTCGGAATGGTTCCATCAAATCACTAGCCAAATTAAAATCATTAAACTGGTTGGCATGTTTCAATCCGAATTGTGTCATGCAACCAGATTTTACAATTTCTCTAGCAAAAATACTCATCAATAGCGTATAACCATAGTTCAACCCTGCATTGATTGGATTGGATGATTCACGTGTAAAATCGTTACCAAATAATGTATTAAAATAGATTCGAGCAGAATGACCTTCTCGATTCGTCGGATCAAAAAATTTCTAATTTTTCATATAAACGATACAACGAGTCAGCTTTCTCTGCATATCCCTCTAAATTTAGAAGTTGCATTTGATTTAATATCTTCTGTGAAATTATTTCTGTCCATACCCCTGCTTTCTTATCACTCTCCCAAGCAATCTGTTTGGATAATTGCAAGCTGCTGTCATGGCGGCCATAAAATGGTAGTAATTTCCCAATAGGCAAGCGTTTATCATCACAGAAAAGTACTAGTATATTTTCATCAACTAGGCGTTTAATCAACATGGAGGTTAAAGTAATATCAGTCGTTTCTAATAATAAAACATCAATCTCGGAAAGATGGATCATTTCATGCTGCTGAAGAGATTTAAATATCAAATGATTATTTTTATACGACAGTTTGGAGTGCGTATTTACGATAACTGAACGCCAGCCCATCTAATCACCTAACTTTCGATGTGTTTCATATAATCCGGTGATTGATTGATAAATAATTACAGCATCTAATAATTCTTTCAAGCTTGTGTATCGTTTTCTAGGAATTGTTTCGCCAAAATATTTAAAATCTGCCGGTGCTCCCATTTTATTAAATTGTAATACATTAATAAACGAAGAGGCTAATTCAACTATTTCACCATCACAATTTTGTTCATACAACTTTTGAATTTTAACTAAATTAGCAGAAGCCCTTGTATATTTCTCAGAAAATTCACTGATAACCTTCAATAATTCATTGAATTCTCTACGATGTTCCTCCAAATAACGTTTACTTTTTCCTGAACTATCATTAACATGTTTGGCATGATACAATAATTCAATTAAATGCTTAGGCAACACCATTTGATTTCCTTTTTGTGCTTCTTTGGCACTTGATACCATACGCTTTCGCCCATTTTCTAACTCATATACAGTATATTTAGGTAATTTCGCTAATACTTGTGGGTTTTCAAACCCTTTATTAACTAAGTATGATATTTCATCTTGCTCAAATTTTTGACTCTCCATAATTGTCATTCCGATAATATCTTTTACACGTTTCTTTTTCTTTCCTTTTTCATAAGAAATAACCACTGAATAAGCAATTACCGGGCTGTCAAAGCCACCATATTTTGATGTATCCCATTGATTTTTTCTGGGAATCAGCTTATCTGAATTACTTTTTGGCAGAATTGATTCTTTTGAAAAGCCGCCTTTTTGAACTTCAGTCTTTTTCACAATATTCATTTGCTTGTATTGTAAAACACTCTTAACCTTACCTAAGTATTTACTATCCCAAACGATTTCTCCTTCATCATTCACACGTTTTTCTTCTTTAAACACACGCATAATATTACTATACAACTGTGCTTTAGCAGTTGCTTTATTCTCTTTAAAACTATTGAATTTTGGATATGTGCCATAAACAAATTCCGGCTCCAATTGCGGATATGCCTTTAATAAAGTAATCGCAACAACCCCATTTAAATAGGCATCATGGGCATGATGATAATCATTCACTTCACGTAGTTTATATAATTGAAATTCTCTTCTAAATTGTGAAGTTAACGCAGATTTCAAGGTAATAATTTTAGTTTTTCTTTCTTTAAGCTCTTGACCTTCCACAGCATTAAAACGGTAATCTAAAATTTGGGCTATATTTTTTGTAATTTGACGAGTTTCTACCAATTGGCGCTTGATAAATCCAGCTTTATCATCTTCTGTTAGACCACCACGCTTGGCTTTGGTTAGATTGTCAAGCTTTCTTTGACTGATTAGACCTGACTTATGCAAGCTTTCCCAAAATCTTTCCATTTTATTCACTACATCTTCACTAGGGACATTATCGGATTTCCCTCTGTTCACTGAAGAACTAACCAGTACCCGATTATCAATCGAATTATCTACGATAAAGCTTTGGGGAATAATGTGATCAATATCATAGCTCCATAATTTTTCCAGTGAAAGCTCTTCCCCAGTATACATATCTTTGCCGTTTTGAAGATAGTACAGGTACAAACGATCATTTTGCAATTCAGTGTTGTTAACGGGAGCTTTCTTAAGTAAACTACTGCCCAATTCTTGCATAGCAGTTTCCAAGCGCTTTAATCTCGGTTTTGAATTGTTAATCCCTTGAGCCGTGGATTGATTTTCTCTTGCCATTTCAACTACAATATTTTTAGGTTCATAACCCATAATTTCTACAATTTCATCGACAATTTTCAAACTCTGTAAAATACCTTTTTTTATTGCAGGGCTCCCTGCTAAATTATTAACAATGTCATGTAAGTTATTTGATTTCGTATCTACTTGTGCTTTTTTTATTTCTTCTTTAAAAGAAAGATTATCGTCATTAATCAACTGCATAAAGTTTCGATTGATATTCTTCTTTGGCCCATCATCATCCATTAGATAATCCAAAATTGTCTTTTGCGAATATCTATCATAAATACCTACAAGCAATTTTCCAGATAAACGTCCCCAGCCAGTGTAATGTCTACGTTCCAATTTCTTTAAAATAGTGTCATCTATCCGATCTGAAAAACGTTCCAATTGTTTTTTTATCATTTTACGATCTTCAAAAATGGTTAGAATCTTAATGATTTCTTCTAACATCTCACTATTTGCCGGATCATTCAGCACTTCTTTCGAAAACCCCATTTTATCTTTAAAATCATGATAGACGCCAAAACTGGCATTAAATGCTTTTTGTATTCCCCGAATTTCCTGGACGTCAATACCATATTCATTTTTCAAAAAAATTAGTAAGAGTTTTTGAGTAACCTTCCGATGTACTTTAAATAATTTTTCAAATATCTCCCGTTTTTCAACACTAGAAAAGTTTTGTTCACAGCCTCGTTCATCCAGATAGCTCACTTTTGTTAATTCATTAAAAACGCTATACTTTTGATATAACATACTATGTTTGGGTAAAACTTTTTCTTGTGGAAGATATAAATCATTATTGGTCATTCGTTCGATAAACCTTGTTGCAGATTGACTGTAATCTACCAATTGTTCAATATTCCAAGGCCGAATTTCTTCGTCTGAATTACGAACCAGCCACGCAAAATCACTATTCCCTTTTGCCAATGGTCCAACAAAATAGGGGATCCTGAACATTAGCAGCTGAATAATTTTTTCTTCATTCTCTGCCAAAAACGGATAATATTCAGCTTGCCGTTTCAGAATCGCTTTTAATTCACTCAAATGAATTTGATGTGGGATTACTCCATTATCAAAGGTTCGTTGTTTTCTTAAAAAATCCTCTTGTGAAATTTTCTCGATAAAATACTCTGCTCCATCATATTTATTTAGTACTTTATTCATAAAGCTGTAAAACTCATCTTGCGTTGTCTTTCCATCAATGTAACCAGCATAACCATTTTTTGCTGTATCTTTAAAAATCTCTGCATATTTTTCCGGCAACTGCTTTCTCACAAATTCCTTCAAATGTTTCAAATCTCTTTGATGTGCTTCGTAACGCTCGATCATACTTGTCGATAATTTAGCATGTGTCGCTGCATCTTTTGTTGTCAAAATTCCAGAAAGTTCGATAGCTTCATACGTATTTTTAGCAGCTTCAAACACATCTGCATATTCATCGCCAATTTGTGCCAACAAACGTTCGATTTCTTCTTCATATTCCTCTCTTGAAAATAAAATTTTAGCATCTTCTTCTAAAGAAAAATATTTTTTGAAATTCCCCGTATTTCCAACAATTATTCTAATAAACTGAGCAAATAAACCTGTAGACTTTTCCCCGTCAAAAACTTGCAGAACATGATCAAATTTTCTACTACGTGACACTTTTTCAGTAAGTAACGCTTCAACATTTTTAGTTTCCTCAACAGGATTAAGTAAGCTGTCATCTTCTTGTTTAGAAAATGCTCGATTATATTCTTGTAGAAAATTTTTAAATGCTGCTGAAACAGAAGAATTATTTGTATTCAATGACCCTTCAATTAAAAAATGACCTCGATATTTAATGATATGGGCCAACGCCAAATAAACCAATCTTAAGTCAGCTTTTTCATTTGAATCTGCTAATTCTTTACGTAAATGATAAATAGTTGGATAGTGGTCATTATACTGTTTCTCTTCTTCTATTGTGCCAAAAACGGGATAACGTTCTGCACGTTTATCTTCAGGTGTCAAAAAGCTATCTTCCAACCGATTGAAAAAATTAGTGTCCTTAGAAATTATTTCATCATAGAATATTTCTTGCAATGTTCTAATCCTATTTTTTCGACGCTCTAAACGACGACGAGTAGTTCGTTTTAAGCGTCGGTCAGCTGCCGTCTGCCCTTGTTCAAATAGACGTACACCCCAAAAATTCTTTTTAACCTTTCCTCTATCTGTATTTCCATTTATTTTCATTCTTCTTCTTACTAAATCATAATCTTCTGTTAAAACAGCCCAGCCGACACTTGCTGTTCCAATATCTAAACCAATTGTGTACCCTTTCCTCAATAAAAACACCGCTTTCTTTTTGATCTCATCTTTAGTTTACCAATTTTAGCTTGAAATTTCTATCATAAAAACAAAAAAACCTTGCTTTTTTTATTTCTATGGATTAAAATGATTTTGTTGGAGATATTCAAAACAACATAGCGAGTTAAAATAAGGCTTTGTCCGTAATCAACTTTTTAGTAGCGCTGTTTTCGGCGCTTTTTTTTTATTTTTCTCTTTATTCTGAGAAAACTAATTCATGAGTTCAGACATAGATAATCTTGCTATAATAAGCTTTTAATTTATGAAAACTTTATACTCTCTTAACTGCAGAAAAAGCAGGGATCAAAATCACTTTTGCGATTTTAATCCCTGCTTTTGATAAGATTTGAGATATAATTTCCGAGTCTTTTTTAGTGTATTTTTATTGTTGGATTATTGATTGCCTCTACAGCATTGTTGGCTAGTGCTAAATTGCTGTTATGTCATAATACCGTTGAGACGAGAAATATGCTGGAGTTGATATTAGAAAATAAACACTGCTGTTAAAGCTTTCTTTCGAAGCACTTTTTCTTTTCATCAGCTGCATTTTTAGTCCAATTCCACTTTTCCTGTATATAATTGATAGTATACACCTTTTTCAGCAAGCAGATCATCATGATTTCCTCGTTCAATAATACGTCCATGATCCATAACCATAATAATATCTGAATTCTGAATCGTTGATAATCTGTGGGCAATGACAAACACTGTACGTCCAGCCATCAGACGATCCATACCTGCCTGAACATGTTTTTCTGTTCTTGTGTCGATACTGGAAGTAGCTTCATCCATAATCATAACGGGCGGATCAGCGATTGCTGCACGGGCAATTGCCAACAGCTGGCGTTGTCCTTGAGACAAGCCTTCTCCGTCACCGGTTATGACTGTATCATATTTGTCCGGCAGGTTATTGATGAAGGCACCTGCATTTGCCAGCTGAGCAGCTGCAATTACATCCTCATCACTGGCATTTAAGTTTCCGTAGCGAATATTTTCACGAATCGTTCCTGTAAATAAATGAGTATCCTGCAGAACAACTCCTAAGGATCTTCTTAATGAATGCTTTCTGATTTTCTTTATATTAATACCATCATAACGAATTTTTCCTTCCTGAATATCATAAAAACGATTAATCAGATTGGTAATGGTTGTTTTTCCGGCACCTGTTGCCCCTACAAAGGCAATTTTCTGCCCCGGCTCCGCATATAGCTGAATATCTTTAAGAACAAGCTTATTATCAACATAGCCAAAGGATACATCCTCAAAACGGACATCTCCTGTTAACTCCGTATAAGTCACTGAACCATCTTCATGAGGGTGCTTCCACGCCCAGATACCTGTCCTCGTTTCACTTTCCACCAGCTGACCATTTTCTCTATTCACATTTACAAGTGTTACATACCCATCATCTACTTCAGGCTTTTCATCAATCAATTGGAAAATACGGTCTGCTCCTGCAAGTGCCATAATTACAAAGTTGATTTGCTGCGAAACCTGACTGATGGGCATATTCAGTGAACGACTCAGTTGCAGGAAAGAAGCCAGCATCCCAATAGTCAAACTGGAAACACCATACACAGAGAACAGCCCGCCGATAATCGCCAGCAATACATATTGAATATTCAACAGGTTCATCATTATCGGCATCAGACTGTTGGCATATTTATTTGCCTGTGTCGCACTTTCACGCAGCGACTCATTGATATCAGTAAATTCCTGAATAACTGCCGATTCATGATTGAAAATCTTAACAACCTTCTGACCATGCATCATTTCTTCGATATACCCATTTACTTTTCCTAAATCTTTTTGCTGTTTTCCGAAATGCTTACTGCTTTGTCCGGCAATCAGACGAATCGTAAAGATCATAATCCCAACAGAAACGATAACAATTAAGGTTAACGGAATACTGATTGAGAACATCGCAATAAAAACGCTGATAAAGCTGACTGCTGCAGCCAGCAGATTGGGAATACTCTGAGAAATCATCTGGCGAAGAGTATCTGTGTCATTGGTAAAATGACTCATAATATCCCCATCTGAATTAGAATCAAAGTAGCCAATCGGCAGAGTTTCCATGTGCGTAAACATCTGGTCGCGAATTTCTTTTTGCGTTCCTTCACTGATTCGCACCATAATCAGGTTATAAAGAAGATTGGAAATAATTCCTGTTGCATAAATGAAGCCCATCATTGTAATGGCTTTAAGCAAGCCTGAAAAATTGGGATTTGTCAGTCCCAGAAGCGGCGTTATATAATCATCAATAACTACTTGAAGAAACAGCGATCCGCGAACATTGGCATACGTGCTGAGTAAAATAAAAATCATTACCATGGTTAACTGAAACTTATATTTTTTAACCATATAAGAGAACAGTCGTCTCAATGTTTTTAAAGGATTTTGAGGCTCGTGAGCACCTTTTTTAGAGTCATTACGCATCATCTTCACCAAATCCTTTCTGTTGAGATTCATAAACTTCTTGGTAAATAGGATTTGTTGCCAACAGCTCATCATGTGTACCGATTGCGTTAATCCTCCCTTTATCCATAACAACAATTCTGTCAGAATCCTGAACAGAAGAAACTCTCTGACCGATAACAAAAGTCGTTGTACCTGGAATTTCCTGTCTCATGCCTTCACGAATCAATCGATCTGTTTTGGTATCAACAGCACTGGTTGAATCATCCATAATTAATATCTTCGGCTGCTTCAACAAGGCTCTGGCAATACACAAACGTTGTTTCTGTCCACCGGAAACATTATTTCCCCCTTGTGAAATCATCGTGTCGTATTTATCCGGAAACTCCTGAATAAAGCCATCTGCCTGAGCAATCTTACAAACTCTGATCAACTCTTCATCGGTTGCATCTTCATTTCCCCAGCGTAGATTTTCTTTAATTGTCCCTGTAAACAGAACGTTATTCTGCAGCACCATACTGACCTGATCCCTCAAGGTTTTCAAGTCGTATTCACGGACATCATGCCCACCGACTTCAACTATACCTTCTGTTGCATCATAAAGTCTCGGGATCAGCTGAACCATGGTCGATTTTGAACTTCCCGTCCCGCCGACAATTCCAATAACTTCTCCCGGTTTTATTGTCATATCTGCATGCTTCAGCGCTAATTTTTCAGGATCATTGGCATAGCTGAAACAAACATCTTTAAATGTGACACTGCCGTTTGGTACATCGAACAAAGGATGATCATTATTTTTAAGATCACTTTCCTCAGACAAAACCTCTGTTACCCGTTCTGCAGATGTGCGGGCAATAATCACCATAACAAAAACCATTGACAGCATATTTAAACTCATCAAAATCTGCATTGTATAGGTAAACATACTAATCAGCTCACCTGTTGTCAGTGTACCGCCGACAACAAATTTTGCTCCCAGCCATGAAATCAGCAGCATACATGTATACACAGCAAACTGCAGTACCGGATTGTTAAATGCTACAATACTTTGGGCTCTGGAAAAATTCTTGTAGATATCTTTTGAAACAGATTTAAATTTTTCATCTTCAAAATCTTCTCTGACATACGATTTAACCACACGAATTCCCTGAAGATTCTCTTGAACTACGTTATTCAGCCGATCATAGATACGGAACACTTTTTCAAAAATCGGATGAGCAAAATAAAAAACAATTGCCAAGCCGATAATTAAAAACGGAACAACAGCCAGATAGATAATGGATAAATCACCATTAATTTTGAATGCCATTGCAAGTGAAAAAATGAAAATCAACGGACTGCGCACCAGTAAACGAATAATCATTTGATACGCATTTTGAATGTTGGTTACATCGGTCGTCATTCTTGTGATCAAGCTTGACGTAGAAAATCTGTCAATATTGGAAAAAGAGAATTCCTGCACTTTCTTAAACAAATTATCCCGCAGGTTTTTGGCAAAACCAGCTGAAGCCACTGCTGCATAACGACCGGACATTGCACCGAAAAATAAGGCAATAATTGCGCAGATAAACAACAAAGCACCATACATCAAAATTGCTCCAGTGTCGCCCTTCTCTACCCCTCTGTCAATCATCATCGCCATAACTAAAGGAATAATAATGTCTAACGCCACTTCTCCAGTTACATAAATCGGAGTAATAATACTTTCTTTCTTATACTCACCTACATTAGCAAGTAATTTTTTGATCATGCATTTCGCCTACCTTCCTTACCTATCTCCATCTTCTTGCTGTTTTCAGACAGCTGATCAATTACTCTGAAAAACAATGCAAGCTCTTCTTCTGAAATGCCTTGAATCAGCTGTTTATCAAAGCCTTCCAGCTTACAAATGTTCTCTTTTACCTTGTGCTGCCCTGAAGGCGTCAAAAAAATCGCCTTCAGGCGATTGTCTTCGTCACAGCTCTTACGTCGGATTAATTCACGCTTTTCCATTCTTTGTAAAATCCCGCTTGCCGTAGAACGGCGGATATCAAATTCATGTTCAATGTCTTTTTGATAAACTGGTTCATTGCTGCTGTTTTTCCAGTGAATAAAATTCAATACTCTCATTTGAATTCCTGAAGAAGGCTCACCGTCTTCCTTCAAAAGCTCAGCAACTTTTCTGTTCAGCTCATTAGACAGTATCTTAATTCTCAGTGCAGTTTTTCTGCTCATAACTTTTCCTTCCCATAATTAGTTCGCTCCCTAACTATTTTACGATAGATTATAGGAAAACGTCAAGAGAAATTGCTGAAAAAAAAACAAGAAAATCAACATCAAACAAAACAAGCCTTTATACTACTCTTGGTAACTTATCTGAAACTAATATAAAGGACCTGTACATGGATACCTATCATTCAAAAACCTCTTTTCAGAAATGGTTTTCTTCTATTTCTTTAAGCAAACAGTTATTTTAATAGGTAAAGTTTCGAACACCCCAGTCTGGAATCCTACTTCACATGACCTTCTGTTATTTAGATTTACTTCATCAATACCCAGAACAAGTAGTACTCACACAAATCGACAGACTGATTAATAAAGCCGAAACCACCTATATCACAGATTACGGGTATTTCAACTATGTGCGGTCCAATCAAATGTATCCCGACGTGTATTTCTTTGTAAGCCGACTCAAGAAGGATATGTTAGTCAGCATTCTTGAGCATCTAGAGACATCTGTTTCCAAGCAGGAAAATTATTAGATTCTCAGAGCGATCAACACGTCAGCTTAGAATATGGGAAAACGTATAAGATATCTTGTTTTCGCTTAATCACCCTTGAGACAAAAGGCAAGAAACTACTTCGATGTGCCTACCTATGAACTTCCAGATATGTATCAAGCCTGTTGGTAAATTGAGTGGTTTTTCAAGTACTTGAAACAGGATCTAACCATCAAAAAACTATCCGCGTGAAGTTAAGAAAGAGCACTCAATCAAGTTTTACTCACCTCGATAGTGGTACTTCTCACGTATGTGATAAAGATTGAAGGCTGAATATTTCACATTCATCAGATTGTCGGTTCACATACCAGCCTACTAGATGTTCCTACATCAGTAGAAGAGCCTTGTATCTACTTTGAAAAGCATTGGCTGCTGCATTGGGGCAATCTATCGAAAAATTAAACTATCTTGCCGTGAACATTCTTATCAAAATCAGAGAATTTATAATGGTCTCGGCTTTACAGTCTGCTTTTTTGCGATCAATCCGGTGAACATATCAATAACTTTCTTAATTATAATTATTAGCGTGACTATCTATAGCGGAATTACCAGCTCCCCCTCTATTATTCTAAAACAAGGCAGTTCAACTGTTCTGGCATTTTTAAATGTTCTATTGTTAATTAATTTACAAAATAGTTAAACTCAAAACAGCTAAACAGTGGAAATTAAGTCAATTTTCCAACCTGTTCAGCTGCCTTCTCTTTATGTCTTTTACTCTCCGATAAAATGGAGATAACAGATTCTGTCTCTTACCCGATTTTGATCAAAATCGATAAAATAGACAGAACCAACAACACCAGTCATTAATTTTTCTTCTTTCACAACAAGAGTTTCACTTGCGCCAAAAATAGAAGCACGAATATGGGCATCTCCATTCAATAAAACGGCCGAATCAGACGGATGATCCTTATGATTCAAGCTAAGCAGAAAATCTAAATGCTTTTGCCCCGGATACCGATAATTCATATTTTCTGACAGCTCTCTTGGTACAATTCGGTCTAGGACATGATTTAAGTCCGCCTGCAAAAATTCATCTCCATTATAATCCAAATCATGGACGAATTCTTCAAAAATCACAGAACAGGTTGTATGCTGTGACTGTACGGTACAAATCCCATTTTTCACTCCATTTTCATCCAAAAATTTTTTGATCTCTTCAGTAATATTGTGATAGGTTACTCGGCGTCCGTTTGACCGCAAAATCAACTCTTTCTCTGCTATTTTCATGTGGATGTTCCTCTCTTGTATTCTCCGACTTCCCGAATCATCTGACTCAAAACCGCTTCAGGATTATCCGCGCAGACAATCCCGCTGGTTCCTCCAGTTCCATCTGCTCCTGAAAGAAGTGCCTGTCTAACATCTTCAACTGTACTGATTCCAGCTGCCTGCAGTACATATACTTCTTTCGAAATCTCTTTTATCGCCTGCTTTGTCTGCTCCATATATGTCCGATCACTAGTCTGTCCCGTTCCAATTAATTCTGTCGGCTCACAGACTATGACTGTCGGTTCCAGTAAAGCAGCAGCTTTTCCCTCTTCCAGAGAATCTGCACAGACAATTGTCTTTATCCCTACCTGTTTTGCTCGTTCAATTGTCTTTTTCAATTCATTATAAGTAATTGGGTACTCCGCATGATTTAGAAACGTTGCCTGAACTCCTATTTTTGCAAGTGCTTCCGGTAAAATGTATCCCATCCCCGGCCCCTGCTCCAAATAATCCATGTGTTGAACAGTAATGATAAGATTCTTCGTCTGCAAAGCAATTCGATAAGCATCTGCATGTTGAACTGTGAAAAAAATATCCACATCATACTTTTCAGCTAAACAATCTGCTGTAATCGCTAATTTCAAAGAAGAATCTCCATAAAGATAAGCTTTGGGATTCACACAAAAAAATGGTGTCCTTAACCGACTCATTTCTGTTCCTCCTATTCCTTAGCTGCAAAAATTTGGTAACAATGTCTCAACACCTCGGCCATACCATTCTCAGCAGAACGTTTTAATTCAAAATAATCATTTGGATTTTCTGTTTGAATTTTTTCCATTGCTCCAGTTACAAGGTCTGTAAAAATATTAATTTTTACTATTCCTTCTATCGCACACCGATGCAAATTTTCATCTCCTGAAGAAGAGCCGCCATGAAGAACCAAAGGGATATTTGTTCTATTCTTGATTTCATGAAGACAATCAAAGTTAATTTGAGGAACTCCTTTGTAAAAGCCGTGAGCTGTTCCAATAGATACCGCTAGTGAATCCACATTAGTTTCAGCAGCAAAGACCGCAACCTTTTTGGGGTCTGTATAGATTGAATCACTCTGGGAATGATTTTCATAATTTTCACCAGAACCAACATGTCCTAATTCGGCTTCAACCACTACGCCTCTTGGTTGTGCATACTCGATAACTCTCTTCGTTCTTCGAATATTTTCTTCAAAAGCCTCTTGTGAAGCATCTATCATTACGGAAGTAAAACCTAAATCAATCGCTTTTTTGATAATCGCCTCATCTGTGCCATGATCCAGATGAAGAACTATGGGAACAAAAGATTCAGCAGCCAGATACTTACCTATTAAAGCTGCTTCTTCCAACGACAACAAGTCCATGTGTGCCTGAGCAAATGCCAGTATCAATGGTCGATTCATTAATTCAGCAACTGAAATAAATGTTTTGGCTGAAGAAAAATCAAAGAAGTTTGGCGCAGGAACTGCATAGTATTTTGCTTTTGCATCAGCAAATATTTCTCTTGAAGTAACTAACATTTATCTTCCATCCTTTCTGTAAAAGTTGTACCAAAAGCTGTCTGTATTACATCATTTATTCAGTTTAAGAGGATGCAATGACTCTTCAGCACATTCTCTTCTGTATATCTTCTTTTATTTAAAACTGAGACCCCCTACATCAGACTCTGATACAGTCCAATGATTTCTTCTACTGAGGTATCTCTTGGATTGCCTGGTGTGCAGACATCCTTAAATGCATCCTCGGCAATCTTCTGCAGGTCTTCGGCCTTCACACCCAGCTCTGAGATAGTCGCCGGAATGCCTACATCCCGGCTTAAACGATCAATTGCTTCACAGGCGGCATCCCTTGCCTCTTCAATCATCATCGTTTCTGCGCCCTCAATTTTTAAAGCCTCAGCGATTTCACGGTATTTTTCGCCGGTAAATGCTTTGTTGTACTTCATGACCGTCGGCAGTAATGAAGCACAGGCAACGCCGTGCGGAATATTATACCAAGCGCTCAACGGATGCGCCATTCCATGAACCAGTCCCAATCCGACATTGGAAAAACCCATTCCCGCAATATATTGCCCCAGTGCCAATGCTTCTCTTCCGGTTTCATCACCATTTACGGAAGCTCTCAATGATCGACCAATAATCTCAATTGCTTTCAGGTGCAGCATATCCGTCATTTCCCATGCGCCCTTGGTAATAAAGCCTTCAATTGCATGGGTCATGGCATCCATGCCGGTTGCCGCAGCCAGACTCTTCGGCATCCCCATCATCATATCACTGTCCACAAATGCCGCAATAGGAATGTCGTGCGGATCTACGCAGACAAACTTGCGCTGATTTTCTTCATCAGTAATAACATAGTTGATCGTTACCTCTGCTGCAGTGCCTGAAGTGGTCGGCACCGCCAGAATCGGCAGACAGGGCTGCTTCGTATCTGCAACACCTTCCAGACTTCGGACATCTGCAAACTCAGGATTTGTCACGATAATTCCAATGGCTTTGGCTGTATCAATCGGCGACCCGCCGCCGATAGCGATAATACAGTCAGCTCCCGCTTCTTTAACAGCCACCACCCCGTCCTTCACATTCTGGATCGTCGGATTCGGAACGATGCCATCATGAACGGTATAGTTTATTCCCGCCTTGTCCAGTAAATCTGTAACTTTTGTCGCTACACCAAATTGAATCAGCTCCTTGTCGGTAATCACGATTGCTTTCTTAAAATTCCGTTTTTTAAATTCTGCCGGAACTTCCTCAATTGCTCCTTTACCAAAATAGGATGTTTCGTTTAAAATCATTCGATTAACCATGTTTACACTCCTTGTATACTATATTTAGGGTTTTAATCTTCCAATTGTTGAAGAAGAACCCTCTGAACCTTTGTTATCTTTCTATTGGTATTTCCTCATTCATTTGAGAAAATATACTTAATGGATTGAGAGGTTGGATCGTCCCCTCCTTGAATCCTTAAAACTCGTACTTGAAAGACTGATCCCTCTGATTACGAATGAGTTAGATGTTGCAGGTGTTCTGCCTGACTCTATATCTAGAACAAGGTAGTGACACTTTTCAGTTGAGTGGCAATCAATCCAAATTCTTGGAAAAGGGTGGTTCTTATGTTTTATCTTGGTATTGATATTGGTAAACATACCCATGCCGTATCAGTAATGAATGCAGAGGGAAAAATTCTCCTTAAAGGGTTCTCTTTTCCAAACTCGATGGAGGGCGCTTGTAGCTTAACGAAACAATTAGAAGCTTTCTTTTCTTCACCTAATGATTTTCTCGTTGGAATGGAAGCTACCAGACATTACTGGTTGGCACTCTTTTCCTTTCTCAACGAACAAGACTATTTTGTTCACGTCATTAATCCAATCCAAACAGATGGCTGGCAAAAAGGTACTGAAATCCGCAAACGTAAAAATGACATTATTGATTCGGTCTTGATCGCTGATTTGATTCACTACGGTTCGTTTAACAACACTTCTCTAGCAGATGAAACGATGTTTTCTTTACGTCAGCTTACTCACTATCGCTCCTATCTGATTAGAACAGCGGGTTATTTCAAACGAAAAATTATCGCTGTCTTGAATCAAGTGTTACCTGAATACGAGACTACCTTTTCAAAAGTTGGCATTTTTAGAAAAGCGTCTAAAACCGTGCTTTCTAAATTTTCTTCTCCTGATGAATTCAATCAAGTTTCAGTCGAAACACTAGCTGAAACCTTGAGGTAGGCTAGTCGCAATCGCGTTGGGATAATCAAAACAGAAGCACTAAGAGATGCAGCTTCTCATTCTTTTGGTATTCGTTTTGCACAAAACGCTTTTTCGTTTCAGCTGCGCTCAATGATTGATTAACTAAATTTTTTAGAAGAACAGATCAACCAAACAGAAAATGAGATCAAACAATTGATGATGTCTTTACATTCTGTCGTTGAAACGATTCCTAGTATTGGACGGATCACTGGGGCGACGATACTAAGTAAGATTGGGGGTATCCATAAATTTTCCAATCCCCAAAAATTGGTTGCCTACGCTGGTATCGATGCCTCCGTTACTCAATCTGGACAGTACGAAGCTACCCACACTGTGATGAGCAAACATGGTTCTCCTTACCTGTGAAAGGCGTTGTTTCAGGCTGCTTTGATTGCTTCACAACATGATCCCACGCTTAAAGCCTTTTATGATAAGAAGTGAGCAGAGGGGAGACACCATCTGACTGCGATTGGTTCAGTCTCTAGAAAACTGTGTTACATCCCCCATGCGATATTAACGAAAAACGAACCTTACAAAATC
The DNA here is from genome assembly GCF_020567645.1 of Enterococcus sp. CWB-B31. Taxonomy (NCBI): domain Bacteria; kingdom Bacillati; phylum Bacillota; class Bacilli; order Lactobacillales; family Enterococcaceae; genus Enterococcus; species Enterococcus sp. CWB-B31. The sequence continues at coordinate 124,018 of NZ_JAJDJW010000001.1, read as the reverse complement.
CGTCAGTAATGAAAATTTGATCCTTCTAATATTTATTTGGTATGCATAAAAATTGTTATTTGATTCCAGATGGATTTTATTTATTTGTACTTGACTTTATATAGTTAGTCTTTCTACATTAAAAAAAATCCTTGTTTGGAACCACACCAAACTGTTTGGCAAGAGCCTGGAAATTTTCATCTGTAATCCTTTGTTTGACACCCCCCTGTGCACAAACATACGTATACACTTCTGCCGCTTTCTCTGCAGTTTCAATCAACCCAAATGTTTCATCCATTGTTTTTCCTGCGCCATATATACCATGGAACGGCCACAAAACAATTCGAAACACCTTCATCATTTCAGCAGTTGCCTCCCCAATCTCATTTGTTCCCGGAGTCAGCCAAGGCAGTATCCCCACTCCTTCGGGGAATACAACCAGACACTCTGTACACATTTCCCACAAAGTTCTTGTAAATACTTTAGGAGTTAAGTCATGCGTAAAGCTCATTGCCAATAAATGTGTCGCATGACAATGCATCACAACCCTGTTTTCTGAATCAACTTCAAGTCGCGCAATATGACTCATAAAATGGGCTGGCAGTTCACTGGTTGGAACGCCGCCGCCTTTATATCCCCAAAGGAGGTCCACACTTTCACCGTCCCCTGCAACACGGATAATTCCCAAGTTTGTCTCAGGATCAGCAGCAACATTCTTGAAAAATTTTCCTGAACCTGTGACAAGAAAATACTTGCCAATCAACTCTTCTCCATTAAAGATCATCGGAATATTCCGTAATACCTTCGCTGCATCCACATATTGCAGCACTTCATTTTCCTCAAGAAGATAACTAATATTCCCACCATTTCGTTCATCCCAGCCCAGCCTATACAAATTGCTGGTAATATCTATCATTTCCTTAACTGCCTGATAATTCAATACATCCTTCATCCGAATTCCTCCTGAATTATTTCTTTTGATTTGATGCTGCTCGTTATCGTTAATTTTTGATTACTTTACTCTTTATTTTTCGTTCATCCATGGCTTGATCAATACTTTATTTGCCTGACCGCTCTTCATTAACTGAATGGCATCAAACAATTCTTCCAGCATCATGATCTTAGAAATATACTTCGATGCATCAATCCGTCCAGAAATAATCATATCGAATGATTCTTTGACTTGTATTGTATTCGATCCATAATGCCCATATACCCAAATACTGTTATAGTGCAGGTAGTTGGTGTCAATATCTGTCAGTTGTCCCTTGGGAACACCGCCAAAGAAGACCAGAGTTCCATTTGCTCTCACCATATAAACTGCATCTGTCTGTGCTTTCGTAGATGGATTAGCTGAAATAACCACATCTGCTCCTTCACCGTTTGTCAATCGCTTTACTTCTTCAAGTGCGTTAACTTTCAAACTGTTTATTGCATGATCTACTCCAAATTCTTTTGATTCTTCCAGCCGCTGATCATTAATCTCAACCATAATCACCTGATTGGCACCACGTATTTTTGCCAGTTCTGCCTGCAGACAACCAATTGGTCCTGCACCGACAATAACCACTGTCTGACCAATACGAACATTGACATTATCCAGACAGGCATAAACAGAAGACAACGGTTCTGCCATCACTGCCGTTTCAAATGCAGCATTTGCAGGAATTTTATATATATTTGGTCCGTTAACACCCCATGATGGGACTGCCATGTATTGTGCAAATCCCCCTTGAATACGATCGTAAGCTTTCAAATTCTTACAGCTGTGACTGTTTCCTGCCCGGCAATATTCACATTTCAGACAGGGAACTGCCGGATAAACATACAATCGGTCACCGACTTCAAACTTTGTACATTCTGCACCAACTTCTGCAACTGTCCCAACCACTTCATGTCCATAGATATGTGGATAGTCCCCTTTTCTTGAATCTGTGGTCAGGTTTCGAATATCTGATCCACATAACCCGATGACTTCAACTTTCAGTAATAATCCCTGTGCATCATACTCAGGCTTCTTTATCTCTTCAATACGAATATCATTCGCTCCATACATTAATGCTGCTTTCATTTGCTCGTTCACTCCTACTATTTTTTATTAGAACATCATACCGATTTTTTCAAACACCCAATAAATAATCCATGTGTACCATTGGGAACCAACTGCCAAAGACGTAACTTCTTTAGTACCTTCTGGCAACTGGTATCCCACCTGAACCGCTAATTGTGTTATAATAGGAGCGGCATAGCTGGAGCAATAAAGAATGATCGTGGTGAAAACTACACCTGATATCAGACCTCTGAACAGGTTTCCTTTTGACGGAAGGATAGCGAATATCATAAAGTATGGTAAAGCAGTTAAATCTGCAAGAGGCAATACTTTATTTCCTGGCAGAATGAATGCTAACACCAGTGCAAACGGGATCATTAATAATCCTGTTGTTAAAACGTAAGGGTGACCTATTCCCAGGGCAGAGTCCAATCCAATATAAAGCTCTCGTCCTGGGAAACGTTTTTGCATCCACTCCTGTGCTGATTCAGAAATCAGTGTCAGTCCGTCCATCAGCAGTGCCACCATTTTCGGCATCAACACCAGGCTTGCTGCAATGGTTACAGCTGTTTGAAAAATGATATCCAATGGCATGCGGGCAACCGCAGCCAACAGCCCTCCAACGAACAAGCCCATCAGCATCGGCTCTCCAAAAATCCCCAGACGATTCTGCACTTTTTCAGGTGTCCATGAAATATTTTTGATTCCCGGAATTCTGTCCAACAGCCAATTCAGCGGATATCCGATAAATGCCCAACCGCTTGATTGAATCTGTGGAAATGAGATTCCTTCCAATCCAAGAACTTCATCCAAATCTTTTTGTGTCCAATCTGCAACTTTGAAAATAATGGCCATATTAACAACGGCACTTAGCAGAGCAATCACCATATTTCCTGTTGCCAAGTACAGCGCACTGGCAATAACCATAGGATGCCAGAAATTCCAAATATCCACATCCATGGTCTTTGTCCATTTTAGCGCAATCATAACAGCATTCGTGGCAATAATTGTAATGAATACAAAAGGAACAACCTCTGTTCCCCATGCCAGAGATGAACCCACACCCCAGCCGATGTCAGTCGCCGTGAGTTTGAAATTGTACTGCTCAACAAGAGCCTGTGTCACCGGACTGATAGCATTCATCATCAGTGTGGCAATCACATTCAAGCCTACAAAACCAATTCCAACTGTCAGTCCTGATTTAAATGAAGCCGAAAACTTATTACCAAAAATCAGTCCCAGTATTGTAATAATCAGCGGCATCATTACACTGACACCTAAGTTGATGATGTACTGAAAAAAATCAAAAATTACTGTCATTTTTTCTCCTCCTTACTTCTTAAAAATCAACTTTTCAAAATTGAAATAATTTCGTCAATCGTTTCCTGTTTTTTGATCCCCGTCAAAAACGAACGTCCCATAACAATCGGAACATCTTTCACATCTGTAGTAATCTGCGCCGAACTAACAATCAAATCCGGTTTCAATGTTGCTACTTTTGAACTGATTTGCTGTACTGTACATTGATCCAAAGTGTAGGGAATGCCATTATTGTCCAGTGCTTCTTTGACTTTTTTCGCAATCACAGTTGAAGTGGCAATTCCCGACCCACAACATACATAAATTCTTTTTTTCTGCATCTTATTATTCCTCCGATTCTATTTTATTTTCCTATAAACAGGATTGATGCCTTAGACCATGCCCATTTCTTCTACCAATAAAGAAAAACGTTCCCGCTCAGACAGTTTCTTCTTTTTTGAATTGTAAAAGAGCATTTTTTCCTGTCCTGACATTTTAGCTGCCGGTTTCACCCACCACTCATTTTGTGTCGGGACAAGGATATACTTTGGCAGCTGCTGTCGCTGCACAAGCCAATTTTCAAAATACTGATCTGCTGTCATCTTTTCGTACGCACTTTTTTCTAAAAAGGCTTTCATTTTTCCAGGAAGATATTCTACCCAAATATATTTGGCATATAAAACAATTCCTCCATAGACAGCGAAGATTATCAAAAAAAGCAGCAGATTATTTTGAATCAGTTCAACAAAAAAGCGACCCGGTTCGCCTAAATTAAAGCTCAGCATTCGATCAATAATTGGTGCCAACATCGTGTTCCCTCCTCTATTGATTTGCTGAAAACTGCCGAATACACTGAATAATTCCGGCGGCATCTTTTGCATGTCTCAGCTTATCCATATTTCTTTCATCTTGAATCAGTTCAACCAGCACTTGAAGCATCTCTAACTGGTCTTCTGCTTTCTTTAATGCGAGCATAAAAAGCACTTCAACCTGAACCTGCTCATCCTCACTGCCCATTTGGATAAACGGAACCTGATGCTTCAGCACAACAATTGCGATAGCCGATTCATTAACATGTATGCTGTCTGCATGCGGAATCGCAACACCGATATGTTCTGTCTCCAGTCCTGTCGGGAATATTTTTTCTCGTTCAATCACTGCCTGCTTATAAGTTGATTTTGTTTTCCCCTGCTGCTCAAGTAAATCAGCCGTTTCTTCCAATAAAAGCAACTGATCCTTCTGAGTTGTGAACAGAACCAGTTCCTCTTCTACTAGGTTTTCGACATCCATCCATCTTTCACTCCGCTTCCTGAATAACTAATTGATATAACTCTTTTTCATTTGCCGCCTGTTTCATTTTTTCAAGCCGCTGTTGATTTTCAGCCAAATTCATAATTTCATAAAGCATTTCTATATGCTGCTCTTTATCTACTGGGGCAATGACAAATAGGAAATGAATCGTATCTTCCTCAGAAAAGGAGACTCCTTCACGAACAAAAAGAACAGATACTCCCAGCATCTGTACACCGTATTCCGGCAACGCATGGGGAATCGCAATTTCTTCACCTAATACAATATATGGAGCATTAAAATCATGATTGTGAATCATTTGATATACATAATTTTCGTTGATATAATCTTCGCCAATCAGAGGGTGACTAGCTAGATTAATTGCTTCCTGATAATTCAATACCTTATTGACAATCTGAACCTGATTCGCCTGAAGAAGGTCCCTTAAGCTTTTCCCCGAAGCAGCGTGTTCTTCATAGTTCACTTCATAAAGGAGCTGTGTCAATTCTTCCTCCAACTGCTCCAACTGCTCAATCGTTGAATATTTTTTTATAATTGACAGTATGTTATTTACTGAGACAGCCTTTGTTGGTTTTGTCGAGATTACTGACAAATCATTTAAAACTTCCACTCTCAAAATTTCCAGCTCACGCTGTGTCATCATTGGTTTGACTAAATATACTGGAAGCTTGCCGTCAATAGGAACAGTTGAAAAAATAATCTCAACATCATCTGGAAGTTTATTAAAGTCCCTTAGCGATTGTGGCGGAACAAATTGGAACTCGGGAAATATTTTTTGCAAAAAAGTGTGTAATGTTTGAGAAATCAGAATACCGCTCTTGCAAATAACAACTGCCTTTTTTTTAGGTGTAGCATCACTTTTTTCCGACAAGCCACTCAAAACAAAAATAGAAATGAATTCGAATTCTTCATCCGGAATTACCTCTCCAATAAACTGCTGCAGAGGCTGAAACGTTTCATAGACAATCCCTTTTAATGCCGTCTGGTATTCATTAAAATGAAAATTTTCCACACTCATTTTTAGATTCAAATGATATTTGATTCGATAATATGCCGGCTTCAAATGCAGTACCAGACGCTGTTTCAATTCTCTTTTGTTATTTAAAGTCACACAGGCTCTGCGCTCAAATTGATACAAACAGTTTTCAACAACATCAAATAGTTCTTTTGAGAGCTTTTCTGTCAGCAGATCCCCAGAAAATACATTTGTAGTCAATAATTGAAGGGTAATAAATAACTTTTCCTGATCAGGAATCCCGGTCCAGTTATCAAAAATTTTACTGGCTGCCATAAACTCCTTTGTATCTGAAAGCATATTGTTACGAATATGAAATGATTCCTGAATAATATGTCCCAGTTCAATTCTTTTAGCCATCAGTGCGAGTACATAAGGAAGATGTTCGATTCGATCATCCGTAAATTTTACATTCAGCAGCTGTTCCGCATTTTCCAAAATGTCATGATATTTTAAAAACGTCGATTCAGAAATATCAATATACTTCTTCAAAAAATGTTCTCCATTATACATCCGTTTGACAGTCATTACTGTTCGAATAATCTGCTTTCTAATATCCCACTCTGTTCCAATCAGCACATACCCTTCATTTCTGTTATAGGAAATTTGAATATTTTCAGGCAGCAGCTCCCTCAAATAATTGATTGTCCGCATTACTGTATTTTTACTGATATTCAGATCAATCATAAAATGGTCTAGCGAAAGATACCCCTGCTTGGAAAAAATCATCAGCAGAATCAGATTTGACCGCTCATCCTCTGACAATACGTAATCCTCGATTACTGTTTCATTTTTAGCTGTTTCGTCTTTATCCATTAAGTTCAGCAGATTTTTCGGTACTTGGAAATGCCCAGTACGAAGCCGTTTAATTTCAGGATAACGATTTTCTTTACACCAATCGTTAATTTTATTAATTGTATAGGTCAGCTGATTTCTGCTTAATGAAAAGCTTGTCATGAGTTCGCGATTGTCCGTGTTAGAATGATAAACAAGGTATTGAACAATATTTTTACTGCGTTTATCTAAATACATATTTCCCCCGCCTTTCTTTAGTAGGTAACTCCCCATAGATTACCCTAACCCCCTCAAATCCTTTTGATACACGGATTTACAACCTGTTCTCATTTTCTCCCTTGCAACGATTCAATTATATTATCTTAGGTGGCGACGTGAGCATTTTACAATGAACAGCATGGAGCTGTAATAATAGCCCCAAAGCGATTCTTTACTGCGCCTTTTATTGATGGACAGAGGTTCTTTGTTAAGTGCATCGGTTATTCAATCGGTCATTTTTTCATGGATTCTTTTGAGTTACCCTTCAGTCTTATCTCATAGTATCATCCAGAGGATTTCTTGAACTTAATTCCAGTATAAAGGAACGTATCAAAAAAAAGAACGCGCTTTCATAACCAAAAGTCAGCAAGCTAATAAATGAAATGATGATTATTCATTTTAATATCCCATTTCACTAGATTCATCCTGCATTTTCAACTCAATATTTCTCCAGACTGTGATGCTGTTACTCTTCCTTATAATTGTTTTGCAGAATAGAAAATAGACTGGGAACAGTTTCCCAGTCTAAAGTATATCGCAGCGAGTAATTTTACAATTCGGCTCTTTATTTGATGACTTAATTCAGATCAATCTGCTTTTTTACAGATATTCTATCAGAGCTTTAATTTGCAGCCCACCAAGCTGATCCTGTTTAAGAGAGTTGAATCCACAGACGGTTTCTCAAATTTATCCCCTACTCTTTTTCAGTCAGCTTTATTTCTTTGACCTCAATGATAATAGTTGAATTGCCTTCATTCAAAAATACTCCTATACTGGAAATCCACGTTTGTTTCGTTAAAGCTTCATATGTCACCTTGATTTTCTCCAATTAATTGTTTCTTTCGATTCAAAGCATTCAACAGCATCCGCTGAAATTCAAATGTGGTACAGTCATTCAGTATATTCCAAGTTTCAGATAAATGATTCGTTCAACTTTAGCAGATCCTTTTTTATAGACTCAAATCAACGTATCAGACTGGCTTCTGAGCTGTATAACCATATGATAGATCACTCATAGCTTCAACTTTTCCTTTTGAATTATTATAGTTAAAATATAAACTATGCTATTCGATTATCTAATGACTAGAATCCGCTCCTATCATACGTTTCCGTGCATTAACTGCTGTCATCTAAACAAAAAAAGAGAGGTGTGATTGCGGCTCAATCATCCCTCTCTTTCTTTTGTTTCTTCACTATGAGAATGGTCAGTCACCGCTTGCTTTTATCAGTCAACTTTTGTCCATTCATCTATAGTTTTACCCGAGCTGTCCTTCATTTCAAGCCAGCCATTCGTTCCGCCATAATATAAAAACAGACCAGCTTCATTCACACTCTTTAAGACAACATCCTCCGTCGTTTTAAAATCCTTGATGGCTTCCTTGTGATCATCCCGCAATTTATCGCCAAATTTCATATCCATCCCAATAGATCCGTCTTTATTCAGTCTGCCTTCAGGCTTTAAAATGGCTCCGGCCTTAATCACCATTTCATTTCTTTTTTGCCAGAGAACAGTTGCTTTGCTTTCTCGTGAATCGACATAAAATTCGATTTGGCTGACTGCTTTGGTCCAACGGTGACTGGCTTTTGCAGGCTTCGCCTTTTTAACCTGCAAACTATAACCAAATTTTTCAAGTATCAGCAATACTTCATTTTTATATTCCGTCACTGCCTTTTTCTGATTAGCAGGCACCTTTACTTCTTCAGTCACCGGATCAACCAGCTTCAGCTTATTTTCTTTTGCTTCCGTAAGAAACAGCTGTTCCAGGTATAGCGGCTCAATTTCCCATGGCGGTGTAATGACAATTATTTTATTAAAATTAGAACTATCCAATGTATATGATTCACTTACTTTGCCAATGTAGTTTACTTTATTATCCTTTAAAAGAAAATAGACCGCTGGATGTGCCAAATTAATTGACTTATCTTCAGCATCTATGATGTTGATTTCTCCTTCGCGATCCTCAAATTGAATATTTATTTTCTTCTCATTAATCTTTACCTTCAAATTAACTTCCATAGCCAACTCCCCTTTTTTCATCAGTCTAAAGACAACAAATCTGCCAAACTTTTCAGTCATATCCTAAACTCTTTGTCTTTAAAAAGTATATAGTAACACAGCTGGAAGTACAAGGCAAAAGCTTTTGACAGTAAAAAAGAGAATATTCTCTGTCAAAAGATTCTGTCGATTTTTGAGATTATCGAAAAATCAACAACACTAAAGAAGCTCATTTTTTATGACATGGCCACATCTTTTGAATGCAGCAACTAACTTATCTATTCGTAATTTTTCTTCCGGATCAAGGGTACTCGCCCGATTTTTTGAAACCTGCAAAACATCAGAATACTGTTCTCTGAAGTTTTCCACCAATGGCGCCTGACAGTTGAAAAAGACAGCTATTTTGGCTTCACTGAAATAGTCAACTCTGATTAGAAAAATATTTCTAACAACAAAGCCTGGCTAATTCCATTTTAGGTTCTCTACAACTACTTCTTCGGAAGCAATCTGTTCGACTGCTTGAAAGAACAGGTCACGTATTTATTATAATGATTTTTGATATTTAGGCTCATATTCTTTGAAAATACGCTTGCTTCTGTAATATCTATCTGTGACATAATTTTATTTCTCCTATCTATTATTTTAGCAGAAATGGAAATCAGATTAGCTCAAAACTATGTCCACTTTTAAAAAAGGAAATGCCGAAACATTTCCTTAAATGATTTTTCTCAAACAACACTATTTGACTTCGAGCCGAAAAAGCAGACACCTAAGCCTGAGATTTCCTCGCTTCCTTCTGTTTATTTATTAGTTTGCTTAATTAGCGCCAAACTTCTGCTTCGTTGTAAGTTACGCACCATTGAATCTTCTTCAATATTTTTTTTCACCCAAGCCAGATACCCTGACAGCTCTTCTTTCAGCTCCGGATCAATTGTTTCATTATAAATTTTGACTGCCTTTGGAACTGCCTCTGCACCCAACACGTAGAAAACGCTAATATCCATTTCTGAAAGCTTCCCCTGTTGATATTTTTCATAATTATACGAAACAATATCATTTCCTGTATTCCTACAGCTGATTATCAAAAGACAAATACTCATAAAGACAAGAATGATCCGCATGTAGTTAAACTCTTTCCATAACGCCGCAATGAAAATACTGACACAAACAAACAGTGCAATCATAAACAAAGAAGTGTTAAAGCGTAAAACGGTCAGACCAAAGGAAGCAATATAAAGCTGCATTTTAGCAAATGCCAGGACAATCAATCCCAAGGTTTCTACGCCAATCAGACTTAAACCACTTTTAATCATCTTGGAGTTCCCGCTAAAGGCATTGATTGCCCAAAAAATGAAAACATTAATCACCGAAACCAGCAACAGCTGGAAAAACCCTTCTCTGGCATATGCAGATAACGTTGTGGATGCAGATTGAGTAAACTGAAAATAGCCCATTGCAGCTACACCAAAGAACAACAGATAGATAGCTGTAAAAATAAACAGAATCGTTAAAAACAGCACATCCGGTCCTTTTAGAAACGAAAGAGTGTGAGGCTTAACCGGACTTTTTTCTATATTTCGGTAAATGCATAAGAAAAGATAAATGCCTACAGGAACCGCGATGATAAATGTAATCAGATGTTCAATGACATTCATGGATATGCGATTGACAAATGAATTAAAAAAACGAGCAAACATGCTGTCAGCTCCGGTTAAGAGTGTCAAGACTATGACAGCTAAAGGGATTGACATAGCTATGCCAATCAACACATATTTTAGATTTTTGTGTTTTTTTCCTAATGATAGATAAGCTGTAATATCAGCTGTAAAATTTTTAAAAGACCGTACAATAAGTCCATCGATAAAATCAAATACAATGTAGCCATCCAACTTTCCATTCTTTCTGGTTCCTGAAAAAACTAAAATCAAATAGGCTAAATTTAAAACTAAAAAAATGAAATTTACTCCCATCAGAACAGTATTTTCAAATAATGAAAAAGATACCCCAAAAGCTAACGTGTAACCCATATAGCCGAAACACCGACGAGATATCTCCATGTCCTTGGCTCTGATATATGCGAGCAAGGTTCCGCAGAATAATACAGTAAATAATGTAATCCACAATCCACCATATCCCTTAAGCAATTGTAATGAAAAATAAGCAATAACAATACTTGCTATACTGAGCAGAATATCTTTGCTTTCGAATTTTGGCTGTTGTTCAATCCAGTTTTTCTGCTGTCTGTCTTCTTCATGTATTTCCATAATTATTCCTCCTCCTGATACTCCAATAGGTCTGCCGGCTGGCAATCCAAGGCTTTACATAATGCCTCCAACGTACTGAAACGTATTGCTTTTGCTTTATTATTTTTCAAAATTGAAAGATTTGCCGGCGTAATATTAATTTTCTCTGCCAGTTCGCCTGCACTCATCTTTCGTTTTGCCATCATGACATCAATATTTACTATGATTGCCATTAGATCGTAAAGTCATTTTCTTCTTTAATCAAACGTGCCTGACAGAACACATTTTTGATTATTCTAACAATAACACCGACAAAAGCAGCCACTCCGGCAACAAAAAACCAGGGGAAATAATAGCTGGAAGAAATCAGCAGGATTATTGCCTCCAAAAAACAAAGCCAGCTGGTGATACGCAGCAGCTTAATATTCTGCTCAGTAAATATCTTTTCCTTCTCAATATTTCGTATTAACTGATATAGAAAATACAGAATAACCAGCCCGATTCCCAGACAAAGCTCCAATGTCAGAATAAAGAAAAAGCGATTTGCTGATGACACCATCTGAGACGGAACGATGGCATCAATAAATGATGAGATAAAAATCATTACCATAAAAATTAGCATTGCTAAAACATAAATACACCAGGTTGACAGCTTGATTGACTGTTTATCCGTCCATTGCATCTTTTTCACTCCCCGCTTAAAGTAACTTTATGATACGAAATGATTTTTTGAACGTCAATATAAATTTATCGATAAACGATAAATTTATATTGTTTTTCAATCATCTATAGAAACAATCTGTTGACTTACCGGCGTTTCACCCTTAAAAAAATGAATCTTAAAAATGTTTAAAGATCTTTTAGCTGGCGGCCAAATAAAAAAACTGATATTCATTTAAAAGGAATATCAGCAGTGTTCTTCATTAAGTTTTAGTTGTCTATCTTTTCTTTCAACTGTAAACATTTCTTTAAATCCTACAACTGAGTTTCATAAAGCTGCTCTTTTTATACAAAAAAAATTATTTTTTGGGGATCAGGAATACGTCAAATAAAGTCTTTCAACTCAATAATAGAGCTAAAACTTTTCCAAGAATGGTAGGTTTCAGACTATTCATCCTTAATTGAAAGCTCTTCCCGATTCAGCTCAAATTCCTTTTCTAAGTAAAGACTTTCATTTTCCAAGCTGAATCCCCTTTTAAGTATAAAGCAGAGTGCGTGCACACACTTATAAATCAAAATACCTGTAAATAAACTGTATAGAACGAAATAGATCAGCTTTTTCAAGCTATAATCAAAAAAAATAGTTAAACTAACCTTTGAATCAAAATAGTTTTTCTGCAAAGTAAAAATAATAAACTGATAACCAAAATAATTCATGGCAAGAATACCAATACAGCTGACTATTATTAGCATGATAAAGAGCTTTTTTCTATCTAAAATTACCCTATCCAATCGATAAAACGATCATCAGTTCTTCATTCTTCTTTTTTCAGTACTTTCTGAATACTACGGGCTGTTCGATAACATTCCTTGTATTTTTGAGGAAACGGCCACTTTCTTTTGGCCAGCTTGCGGAGATCGCTGTCAAACTTTTCTTGCCCGCTTGGCTTCATATCGTAATAATCATGAACTCTTCTCCATGGAAGCCAATCAAAAAAGCCACGATCATAATTAAACGATTCAGTATCTGCGATTTCTTTCCCGACATGCCCTGTCAGATCATAATTTTCCGGATTACTGTCAATCAGCTCTTTCATTCGAGCAACAGTACTCTCCTTTGTCTCATCAAAAACCAGCTTTCCGCCTACTGTTTTCAACCGATTCCACTGAGAAACAAAACAGCCAGTTTCAACATTTAGAATAAACTCAGACAAGCCGTTCTCCGTTTTTATTTTGTCATTGGTTTGCTCATGGCGTCCTTCTCTTGATCGATATTTAGAGTTCATTGTTTTCCCACTCTGCCGAACACGATTGTGAAAACGGGAAGAATCTCGATAATTTAGTTTTTGTCCCGTTTGCTTTGAATAAGCCAGCAGTTTTTCATAATCTGTTTTCCCTTTAAAATTTGAGCGGATATAAAATAAATTTTGTCGGTCAAAATAATATCTGAGTTGATGGACACATTTTAATTCCTCCCAACTAATTGTTGGATGAGAGGCTGCAATCAAGCCTCCCGGATAACCAATTTTTACACAAGCTGCGAACTGTTCTAAAAATTCACTGTGCGGAGACATATCCGGATCAATCCTGCAGAGACCGCTAAGCTGAAGCATGCCATGCTCATCAAGACTTCTTCCCAGCTGGTCCAGTACCAGCCGAACCTTTTCACGAGGAGCAAGTTGGGAATGCTTAAACAAATGAAAATAAACAGAGGAACCTGCCAAATGAATCTCTTCTTCACTTGTCACCAGTATTTCTTCTGCGGACTTCTCACGGTATTCCAGCTGTTCTTCCACATAAGCTGCGTAAGCTTCACAGGCAGCGGCATCCCAGCCTAAATGTCGACAGTACTCCTGCTGCTTTGATACTATCAGTGCCTCTTTTTCAGATAGCGTTCTATTTAATTGACTGTTTGCAGACGAAATATCTTGTTCAAATAAACTGATTTTCCTCACCTGCCTTATTGATTTTCCTTATTATCAGATTGCTTTCTCAATAGTGTTCTTTCTTTAAAATTATACCATCCAAATGAATCTGCTTCTAAAAATTATGTTTTTCACTTCAAATCTTGCCAATAAAATAGGAGCACCTTATTTTCTCTTAGAACCACAAATAACTCTATTTTCAACACTAATAACTTCCGCTGAAAATAGAGTTCCATAAAAAATAATTCCTAATTGTTGTCACGTTTTACTTTTTCTTAAAAACCCAATTACGCTGTATTTGAAAGCTGATTAAGAACAGTATTGCATCTACAACAATCTTTATACCTGTTACATTAATGTTCAACTGATTGAACAAAAACTCAGTGGCGAAAGAGGATATAAGTATTTGTACTATACATAAAATAATGTACTTAACCAAAGCAGAATGATTTTCATCTCCAGCTTTAAAAACTTTGGTCTTATTGATTTGATAATTAAATAAAGAAGAAATTGCCCGAGCCAAATAAGCTGAATACAAAATATAATGTTCGCTGGCTCCTGATAACAATCCTGTAAAAAGAGTAAATAAAATGATATCTATAAAAAATGAAGAAACAGATGAAAAGATAAACTTGACAAATAAGGAGTATATTCTCAACGAATCCTTCAACGGATTGAAATGAGAAGTCGCATTTTCTTCAATATAGATCGTTTGAATGGGAATCTCGACAATGGAGATATTCCTCTCTCTTGTTTCAAGAATCATATTCATCTCATATTCAAACCGCTCACCATCCACTGTTAAAAAAATTTTCATCAGCTCTCTGGAAATTCCGCGCAATCCCGTCTGTGTATCTGTAAGCTGAATACCGCAAAACATTTTAAGTACTTTGCACGTCATAATATTGCCAAACCTGCTCCTAAAAGGGATTTCACTTGTTTCTTTTGAAAAATTCCTGCACCCCATAATCAAGGCATGTTCATTTTTAATAGAAGCCTGATAACATTTTTCAATATCCTCAATTCGGTGCTGCCCATCAGAATCAACAGCCACCACACTTTTTATTTTCGGATATTCATTTAATATATGGTTAAATGCTGTTTTTAGAGCCCGACCTTTCCCCAAATTTACATAGTGTGTCAAAAGGCTGCTCTCATATTCTGTTACTGCCTTTTGATAATAGCTTAGGTAGCTTTCATTACTGCCATCATTGATAACAAATATGTTATTAAAACCTGATTCTTTCAGATCTTTAAGTAGACAAAGAAATTTATTATCAGGTTCCAATGAAGGGATAATTATTCCAACACAATCTTTTGAATTCATTTTGTACACCTTTCCTGTTGCTCGATAAAAGCTGACGTTATAAGAAAACTAGATAGATTTTATCCAACAAGTAATGATTAATCTCTTCTGCTGTACATAAGATACTCTTCACTCTTGTCAACAATATGCCAATTATTATTTTCTAATATATAACGGCTTTCAGTATGATTATTTTCCAGAACGACATAATCAACGGAATATTTTTTTAATAGTGCTAAAGTTTTTTCTTCTTCACTCGAAAGTCCACGTGAAAAATCCATAAGTGCAATCCGTTCTGTTCCTTCCTCTTCTTTGTCCCTATATACAAATAAATCTAAAATATACTGATGTCTGGAGTAAATAAGCTCAATTTGATCATATTTTTGTCTGAAAGTAGTTGCAAATTCATCTGTTCCAAGAATAACCGGATTATCTTTTTCTTCAATAGCCCGATTGCCAAATTGCATTACTTCTGTCGGAAGTCGTTCTACATTATTTGCACGTACAAAATTATTTTCCTTTAAGAACATCCATTGCCCAGGTAGTGCTATGATAACACAGCTGACAAGGAGCCCTATAAAACCGGATTTGAAATAACCGGCTATCAGAACTAACGTATAACTGACAGCAAGTCCTACAGGAATCAACCAGAAAACACGCCAGAAAGAAGGAACCTTCGTTAGTGTTTCAGCAACCAATTTCCCGGTTAGCGGATTCCATACGCCAATAAACAAAATAATTGGTGTAAGTACGAAACTAATTTTAGCTCTAGTATTCCCAATTGCAAGAATGATGAAGACAGCTAAAATATATATATAAAAGTACAACATACCACTTCCAAAAAAACTCTTAAACGTTGCAAAAACAAAATTATCAGCTGCTTCTGAAGCCGCCTCCAACTGTCCACTGAATTGTCTAGCTCTTAAATAAACCAGCAAAGTAAAAAACAGCACTGTAATAACTGCCGGGAATGCATGGAGCAGCAACTTAGCTTTTCGTTTGTAGATAGCCAGTGCCAAAAGCATTGCTGCAAGCTGAAAACCTAAAACATATAAGCTTGTAGGATTTAATCCTGCACCTGCCAATATACAAGCAAAAAGTAAAACAAATAATTTATTCTCCGTCTTTTCAACAGTTTGGTCCAACTCTTTTTTGTGAGAAACACAGCTCAACAATAACCCCATCATAACAGGAAGTACAATATGCAGATAAACTGCTTTACCTTGCCAAATTCTGGACAGTAAAAAACTCCCCTGTGAAAAAACTTCATACCCTCCCATTAAGTGAAATACAGAAAGTAGAATATAAAAATAATTACCTTTTCTTTCATCACCATCAAATAGAATTCTGCCTAAAAAAAGATAGGCAGATGCGGAGACAACAAGCAGCCAGGGAACCAACACAAAATGCAGCATCGTTGCCCCGTCAATCTGCAACAGCTTACAAAAAAATGCCATGTATGCTTCCCATATTTCAAAGTCGTACATTGGAACAGTCCCCAAAAGTGGATTTCCGAAGCTCCCATCATAGAGATTAAGATTTTGACTGTTTTGAAAAAGAGTCACATTGCTTACATAAAATGAATCATCTGCATCTGAGCGATACATAATAAACAACAGGGTAATTTGAAAAAGCAGAATTCCTAAAACAATCAAACCAGACCATTCAATTTTTCTCTTTTCAGCTTTATATGCTTCCCTGGATATTCCCAAAATAATACCAAAAAATGAAATAAAAATAACCTGTAAAATAAAAGCTGACATCGGCCATCTAAATGCCACAAAAAACCAGCCGAACAATTGAATAAGTGCCATATGAAAAACAAACCCTATACTTAAGCGTTCTATTCTCACCGCATTAATCCCAAATCGTCTGCATACTCCCGAACCTGTCATATACATAATCACTGTCATCATTAGATAAAATAAAATCATCTTTCCAATAAGCAAAACATTTAATCCTGACAAGCTGATACCCCCATTAATACCTGATCAAGAACAATAAAAATATCTAAAACAAGTTCCTGTATTTTCAACGATAACTCTGTTTATTTTACATCAAGATGTACATACAGGTCAATTCGACTAGATAGTAAAATAATCATTAAATAAATCTAGGGCGTGTCTGAAACGTTAGTGGAATTCAAATTTTTCAGTGATTTTTGTGGAAATCAAGGAAGAAAACACAGCTTATGTGGGTTATAAGCGAGTATTTATGACGAGGAGTTTGATAAAAATCATCAAAATATTCGCCGCTTGAGTTTTCAGACACACCCTAATATAACTGAAAAAAATAGACAAAGAGCTACTGCACAAAATTAAAAATTCTAATTCACTTAACAAATACTCTATATACTATAATATACGAAAAAATTAATGTTCCTCGTCAATTATTGAAGCAAACTTATTCTGATTCCTGAAGCTGTCATTATTTTAAATCTTTTGGAGGTAGACTCAATTATTCCAGTACTTATTTCTTTTTACTAAATAAAGATGGAACAGAAGTATCAGCCTTCCATTCCATCTCCTCTCATTATGCTTCCTTATGAATTCTACGAAGCTTGCTACTATCCTCTCATACATAGCAAGGGTAGTTTTATAGGCCTTTTCAGGGTCTCGTGAATCAAACAGGTCGTCCATGTTCTCCGTTACTGTCTGCCAGGCAACACCGAATTTATCCAGCATCCAGCCGCAGGGATGGATACTCTTCTCCCTCAGAAATAATTCGATTCCATAATCGGCCTATTTCATCCTGATCTTTGCAGTATACATAAAACGAATTGCCCAAAGAAAAAGTAAAGTCGTGCGGAATTGTACTATCCATAATATAAAAGATTTGATCAAAGAGATTAAATTTTGCTAACTGCATTTTCCCTTCTTCATCTGGAAGATCAAAGATAATTTCTCCATTACCAAAAGTTTCGATCCACTCATTCATTGCTTCTCTTGATTTTCCGTATAGATCATTTGCAAAGAAAAAACTTGGTATAATCATCTGAGGTTCCTCTCCAATTTTCAGCCAGAAGCAGCTGCCTGACTGGAAGAAAGGTTTTATTTTCATTATCCCAGAATATCCCTTTCACGATAGCCATAAAACCCGATCAAGGAAAAGACAACAGCAATACCGCTAATAATCAGCAGCGGCTGCCAGCTAAACGAATCCACCGGAAGACGCGGAATATAGCTGAATACGGAAATGTTTTTCAGCCAGTCCGGTACATCTAAAAGATTGCCAAAGTAATCAACAAAAAATGAAAAGCCCAGATACACCCACACCAAACTGCTCCAACCCGGCAAATAGCCGACCAAAATAGCACTTAGAGACAACACAAACCAGATAGCCGGTAAATAAACAAACCCTGATTTCATCATTACTGCCAGCGAAATCGGCTGAGCCATCACACTGCTGGATGCAAAATACAGCCCAATTATTCCGGTCAGAATCATCAAAGCAGCTGTGAAGAAGCCAAGAATAAAATAGGAGCCTAACAACTGAAATCTATTGACTTCCTTGGACAGCAGCTGGTCCATCCGTCCCTTCTTTTCCTCCCCATAGATTTTCAGAAGAATAGATACAACAGGAATGGTACTTAAAATAGATAAAATAACCATCAAAACAGTCATAAACTGTTCCGTTAAAGAATAATTGCTGTCCTTGGGCAAAAGCAGCACCAGCATATCATTTGATTTAAAGAAGCTTTCCAGATCTCCAAAGAAAGAACCATAACTGGCACCTGCAATAAACAATACGGCCAGCCAGCTGATCAATATTGTTTTTATCAAGCGGAAGCTCAAGCCTAATGGCGTTCTTAATAAACGTCCGGCATGACTGCGACCTTTTCTCTGAGGAATGAAGCCGGAACCCAAATCTCTAATACTGTTCAAGTAGAGGCTGACTGCGAAAAAGCAGCCTGCAGCAACAATACTTAATAGTACCGGAAACCAGAAATCATTTACGAAGACTTCCGTCTTATAAGGCCAAGCTGCTGGCAAAACCCAGGACAGCGATTCATTTTTTAAATCTGTAAAGCCCCTGAAAAGGTAGGCAATTCCTAAAAAGCTGAGAGAAAAACCGATTGTTCCCCGATTTGTTTCAGTTAACTGAGCAAAAATCGCCGCTGCTCCTGAAAACACCAGAGCTGTCCCGCCCAAAGCTGCACCATATAAAAGCGAGGAGCTTATCGGCATCGTTTCAATCCCTAAAATACCGACACCCACCCCATTTGTCACAGCAATCAGCAAACTAATCAGCAGCATCTCAACCATCACCGCAATCAACGGTGCCAGTCGACCAACAGCCAACGCACGAATCATTTCAAGCTGTCCATCCTCCTCATCTCCCCTGGTATGGCGTGCTGTCAGTAAGATTGTCATTACTGCAGCAGTCAGTGCCATGAATAAAGTCATTTCATGTCCAAACATTGCACCTAGGGTATAGTTGTCCAGACTGGAGCTTGGACCAATCATGGCAATCATTGCTGGGTTTCTCACTGTCTCTGCCATTATCTGACGTTCTTCAGCAGTTGGAAACAACTCAGAAAATGCCCTCGCTACAATGATTGACATCCCAGCAATTCCCAATATCCAAAATAAAATCTGCCAGCGGTCTCTGCGAAGATTCAGTCTTAATAATCTAAGCCATCCGGAAAAATAGATATCCATTTTAATAATCTCCTTCCAGATTCCCTTTTTTATCCTCATAATGCCTCATAAAAAGATCTTCCAGTGTTGGCGGTGTACTTTCCAATTTCAGGACTGTAAAAGGGGACAAATATTGAATAACACCACTGAGCTTTTCTGTATCTACCTGAAAACTGAACGCTGTGTTTGTCCCGGTAAAATCATGAACTCCTTCCTGCTGCTCCAGATCAGGTACAGGTAATTTAGTTGCAACAGTCAGCAAAGTACGAGTCAAGTGACGCATCTCTTTCAGTGAACCTGTTTCAACAATTTTTCCTTCTCTGATAATCGTAATACGATCGCAAAGCTTCTCCACTTCGGATAAAATATGGCTGGAAAGCAGAACTGTTTTCCCTTGCGCTTTAGCTTCCTCCACATACTCCTGAAACACTCTTTCCATTAAAGGATCTAGCCCTGAGGTTGGTTCATCCAGTATAAACAGTTCTGCATTACTTGCGAAAGCAGCGATCAGTGCAATTTTTTGCCGATTCCCCTTTGAATACGTACGACATTTTTTTGTCGGATCTAAATCAAAACGACGAATCAGCTCATCCCGTTTCTCAATAGCCGGACTGCCTTGCAGCGACATAAACAGATCAATGACTTCACCGCCAGTCAGATTTGGCCAGAGATTAACATCTCCCGGTACATAAGCAATTCTTTTATGGATTTCAACAGTGTCTTTCCATGAATCCATCCCGAAGACCTTTGCTTCTCCTGAGGTTGCTTTTAAAACTCCTAACAACGTTTTAATTGTTGTCGATTTCCCAGCTCCGTTAGGTCCAATAAAGCCCAAAATTTCTCCTTTTCTTACAGTTAAATCAATTGATTTCAATGCTTCAAAGCGTCCAAATTTTTTTGTTACACCTGACAACTCAATGATATTCATTTTATTTCTCCTGTATCTTCAAGTATTTATATCGACTTATTTATTTTCTTAATTATGAATTATTACCAAAATTATAATTCATAATATACGCTCTTTGCTTTTTTATAGCAAGAGCTTTTCTATTCAACACGTTGAAATAATTCAAAAAATATCCTATATTAAAATAGCAAACAGAAACTATCGAGGATTTTCAAAGAGGAGCTGAAAAGACACATGAATGGTTTTGAACGGAGAAGAAAAGAAAAAGAACAAAACATTCTTCAGGCAGCTCTGGATTTATTTATGAAAAATGGGATTAAGAACACTTCCGTACAAGCCATCGCTGCTTCGGCAAAGGTTTCACCTGTCACCATCTTTAACTATTTCGATGCAAAAGAAAACCTGCTTATTGAGTCATGTACTCTCTACTTTAATAAAACATATAATGATTTTTTTCAAATAATCCATTCTGACAAAAGCTTCGAAGAAAAGA
The DNA here is from genome assembly GCF_020567645.1 of Enterococcus sp. CWB-B31. Taxonomy (NCBI): domain Bacteria; kingdom Bacillati; phylum Bacillota; class Bacilli; order Lactobacillales; family Enterococcaceae; genus Enterococcus; species Enterococcus sp. CWB-B31. Next base: position 103,141 of record NZ_JAJDJW010000001.1, on the reverse strand, counting down.
TGCAGTACCTGATATTCACTAAAAGCCAATTATCAAAAGACATCCATCCCGAATTTTATGAATTTATTATGCTGAAGTTCAGTGAGTCTGATAATCCGTATATGAAGAATTTTTTGACAAAAGGAATAACCATGTACCAGACATTATTTGATCAAGGAAAAGAAGAGGGCGTTGTCAACAAAGATATTTCTGATCAGGCATTGCTGATTTATATGCAGCTGCTTTCAACCTCGATGCAAAATGAAGACATCTATAAAACTATACTGCCATTTACCGATGAAATTACAGCTATTTTCTTATATGGAATTTATGGAAAAAGAGACGAAACAACAAACTGATTAAATAGTTTGCTGTTTCGTCTCTTTTTCAGGTTCCATTTATTTGTTCTTAAAAGTTATTACAAGCAGCTTTCCAGAAGTAAAAAATCATTGAAAGAAAAGGTGTGTCTGATCCCTTGGAAAATATGGTACTCCACCAAAAGATGAACTCCTGATGACCATTGGTGCTGTCACCATCATACTCTTAACCCTGCTGGTACTATACCTGTAAAACAAAAACTGAAGGGTCTGTGAAAGTGAGGCAGAAAAAAAGTTCCAAACTCTCTTCATATCTACCCTCGAATAAACGGAGGTACAAAAGCAAAAATTCTTTTTGCGACGAGTAACCGCAGGAGCAGTTCCTTCACCGAGTAGGTAACAGGACTTCATCTATTCTGCTAAAGCAATCCTAGTGAAGACTGTCAACTCTCGTATGTTTCATACGTAGAAGTTGAGGTGATCGAAGCGCAGCGCAGTGTATTAATTCACAGCTATTCATTCTATGACTAGTGTTCCTTGACTATTTTCGGATATTCCTTCTTATATTCTCGGAGCTGATCGCTTTTGTCACAACCTCACGACCTCTCTATTTATTTAACCTTTATGTTTGCTTTAGTCAGCCTCAATTTATAAATGTTTCAATCTTCTTTTGCGGCCAGTTCAGCTTATCTGAACCACTCAAAACATCCGGTACTGTCAATCGTTGTGTTTTCCCTTTATCTGTTTCCCTGTATGCTTTAAAAAATTTCAGCAGCGTCGGCAGTTTCATATTGGTTGTGACGCTTTTATTCAGCTCATTAAATTTTTTAGGGATTGCAGTTATCCGCTTATCCCCCACCAGCTCATTCTTTATTAATCTCAATACATGTTCCTGTCGTTCAAAAATCCCCAGCTGATTTGGAGCATCCAACTGATAGCTGATAAAATCAGTCAATGCTGCCTTAGTTACATGCTGTTTGCCCTTTTCGAAATATCGATCACTTGCAGTATAGGTAAACGTTGCAGGATTGTTAATCACAAGCTCCTGTTTATTTTTAAAGAGAAAATCAAGAACTCTTTCCTTATCAGCGATTACGAAATTTTCTATTTTAAGCTGTACGGCTGTTTCGAAAAAATCAATAAATGCTGTGGTAGAAAGCAGCCTATATTTCTGCGAAAGTGTCTCACCACTCTGATACTGTACCTCAGGCGAAAACCGAAGCAGTTTTTTCTTTCCATCTTTCAACAGATATAAATAAAAGGTCGTAGCCATTCCATCTTCAAAAATAAACAACATATTCATGCCTTGGTTCACTCCACTTCTTTATTTAACAGGACAGCATACTCATCTGTCTGTCAGCAACTAAAAATGACCCGTCCATTTAGTTGTCTAGGACCGGGTCATTACTTCTACTCATAGTAAATTCATCAAACATTGATTCAACATCACTCAAATAAGCTTACAGACCAAGCTGTTCTTTCAGTTCAGTTTGTACACGCGTCATTTCTTCAGAAGAAATCCCCTGATAGGAAACACCATCCTGCATAAAGCCTTCGCCTTTCAACTGATCCTGTTTAATGGCACCTAATGCCGAACGATAATTTAGAGCCAACGTTTTCATATCATCAAAGCTCATATCGGTTTTCACGTGTTCGCCAACTGCGTCCAGTACTTCCTTGTATTTAGCCGCTCCTGAAAATGTCAGCAGCTTTCTGGCAAGTCCGTCAACAATCTTTCTTTGACGTTCCTGTCTGCCGTAATCCCCATTGGGATCTTCATAACGCATCCGTGAGTAAGAAAGAGCCTTCTCTCCATCCAGTTCCACTTGTCCAACTTTGAAGTCGTAGCCATCCTGACTAAAATCCAGGGTATTGCTTACAGTAATCCCGCCAACTGCATCTACCAGCTCTTTCAATCCCTGCATATTTATGGAGATATAATGGTCTACAGGAATATCCAGCATTTTCTGCACCGTATCCATTGACATGGACGCTCCGCCAAAAGCGTAGGCATGATTAATCTTATCTTGTGTTCCGTAACCTACAATTTCTGTATATGTATCTCTGGCAATACTGACAATGGTTGTCTGTTGTTTTTCAGGACTAACAGTAGCAATCATCATCGTATCTGATCTTCCCTGCTCCACACGACCTAAGTCACCAGTATCAATTCCCATTAAAAGAACTGAAAAAGCATCCTGCTCCTGAATACTGACTTCTTCCTCACGTAAAGGTTCAGCCTGCCTCTCAACTGTTTCATAGGTTTTTGATACAGTTTTTGAAATATCATTATATACTTTGGCACTCAGAGCAATTGTACCCACTACGATAACCGCAAGCACACTTAACACAACTAATAGAATTTTTTTTCCTCTTGACAATTCATGACCTCCTAGTCTTGAATAAAAATTTCATTAAAATAAAAGTGATAGAAGATATCTTTTTAAATTTTACTTTGTAATTCTTTTTAAAGCAACTGTTATTTCAATCTATTATAAGTATCTTAAGACACTACTCTATCCTAACATCCATAGAAATAAGCTGACAAAACTTAAAGAGTTTTAAAACGCACTAATTGTAAACAAGTATCCTTTTTTTCCTGTCAAAAAAAAAACAAACCTACGGACCTATCTCTTGCCATCCTTGATTTTATCTTGCTTCTTTCCCTCAGCTCTGTAAACAAAACCAACAGTCATTTACTAAGGTAAATATTCCAGCATAACATCTTCTTGTCCCGACGCTGCATTTCCAGCATAATTTGGTGTTGCCAAAGACAGCCCGCCGCCGCTATTGGTAAAGACATACAGATTTCCCTGATCCAACCCGCCGTATGCACTGGCCAGATACTCCAATATAATCTCTGAATTTACAGAAACTGTGCGGATTTCATTTGTACCTGCTGAGAAAACACGAATCGATTTGGTGGGTATTTGGCGATACGAAGCTGTGTACATAATAATGTTAGAGCTCGGCTGATTAAAGCTCATTGTGACTACCCCATTCGATTCAGTAATGAATGACAGGTCAATATTATTTGGCGTGTTCATACCATTCGTTGAAAATCTTCCGACAGTTGCCAAATCTGTTAAAGAAACCATATAGGGATACTGGCTTTTATCCGCTGCTTCTTGAACTGCTTCTGCAGAAACATCTGTTGAAGCTGCTGTTGTTTCCTGAGAACTGCTGCTGGTTTCCTCTGTCGCTTTCTCTTTTTCTTCGAGCTTTCTTTCTTTTAAAAGTACAGCAAGCTTGTCCACAAACAAGCCAAATTCTTCTGCCTCTGCCTGTTTCTTCCTTTCCTGCTGAGGCAATTCAGAACATCCTGCAAGTAAAATGGTCAGACCAGCAACCAGTAAAATTTTCTTTTTCATCCCTTTTTCCAGCCTCTTCCTTTTATGTCTATAAAGCAATTCTTTTCTTTGTCCATTGTAGCATGCGGACAGAACACTTCTCAACATCATTTCTCTTAATTGAAAAGCTTGGTATACAGGAGGTTATTTAATCTGTATTAACTCATTTATAGTTGCAAAATCGCTTTTCGAGCGTATCAAACAAACTGAAAATCAAATAACCTGCCAGTCCAATCATCAGGATACCCGCAAACATTTCTTCATAATCCATCTTGGACCACGCGCTCAAAATCAGATAGCCCAATCCATAGACAGTGTTGTAATTTTCGGCGAAAAACAATGATGCCAGAGAAATTCCCGTACTTACCCTTAAACTTGCCAGCAGACCCGGCAGTAATGCCGGAAGAATCAGGAATCGAACAGTTTGGAGTCGGCTGCTGTTATAGTTGGACATCACCCGATAATAATTTTTCGGGATATTGTTAACACTGTCCCGAATAGAAACAGTAACCTGAATGGAAATAATTGCGACAATTAATAGGATCTTTGAAAGATTCCCCAAACCAAAAAAGATCATAAACACAGGTAAGAACGCAACCTTTGGCAAGGGATAAAGAAAATAAATCAAGGGACCAAATAAGAACGCTATCCACTTGCTTCGACTTAGTAAAATCCCTAAAGGAAGACCGATTATCAGAGAAAAAACAAGTGCTGCACCGATTCTTAAAACACTCGCCCCAGCATGAAGCAGAAGGTCAGTTTTCATCAACCAAGCTCTTTGGAATGTCCCTAAAGGAGCAGGGACCGCCCGATTCTCTGTTATAAATGTTAACAGCTGCCATAATAAAATGAGAGAAAGAAAACCAATAAAAAAGGAAACAATCTTTTGTTTTTTCATCAATGGCCTCCTTTCAGAATATTTCTAAGTAAAATACAAAATTTATAAAATTCGACTGATTCACGACGCTCATCAAAAGAAAATATTGGATTTTTGTAACTAAGCACAGAGCCGCCGCCCATGATCAAAATGGTTTCTCCCAGATACACTGCTTCTTCAATGTCATGTGTGACGGTAATCACTGTATTCTGCCGTTTTCTTTGCTCGGATAATATAAACTCCTGTGCTCGTTCCTTTGTTTCCTGATCCAAAGATGAGGTTGGTTCATCCAGCAGCAGAAAGTCAGGTTCTGTAATCAGCCCTCGGGCCATGGCAACCCGCTGCCGCTGACCACCGCTGAGTTCATCAGGAAACTTGGCTGACAACTCTGACAATTCCAGTTCCTCCAATAACTGACAAATTTTAGTTTGACAACTGTCTTTTTCCTCTTTCCGGATCTTCAGAGGCATTTCGACTGCCTGATAAACCGTTTGCCAAGGAAAAAGCTGTAAATCCTGAAAGACAATTTCCACTTGCCGTTGTGATGTTTGTTCATAACTGATCTTGCCGGAAACCGGCAGCTGAAATCCTTTCAGCAAAGCCAGCAGCGTACTTTTCCCTACCCCAGAACGTCCCAACAGCACGTAGGTTTTCCCTTTTTCAAAAGAAACGTTCATACCAGAAATAATATTTTTTTCTTCATAGCTGAAAGATACTTCTTCCAAATTGATTCTCATACCCCGACCTCCTTTTGTGCATAGTTACACAACTGTTTTTCACTGATTCTATGTTATACTGTTATCTGAATTATTTTGAAGAAAGTCAGGTGAAACTCCAGTGTTCAGAACACTTGTATTCCACGAAGTTCGCCCTCAGAAAGAACTGAACGGCCGGCAAAGACCCATTGCTGTCAGTGACGGTTACGAGGACTCCTTACCTTTACCGTTATTTGATAGTTTACCTCTTTTTGAAGAACAAATAAACTATCTGAAGGATGCGGGTTACCATTCATTAAGTATTGGCGAAGTTCAAGGCTTCTATGAAAAAAAACTTCTATTACCGGAAAAATCGGTTCTACTCACATTCGATGACTGCTATCAGTCGATGAAAGAATACGCCTATCCGGTCCTGAAAAAAGCTGGCTGGAAAGCCGCAGCATTTGTCGTCTCCGGCTGGCTATTTGACGAACCGTCTGCCTATGATCCAAACAGCTCCCGAGTATTGAGCACAGCAGAGTTGGAAGAGATGCGGGATGTTTTTGAGTACGTCAATCATACCAGTCATTTTCACCGGAGAAAAGGAACAACAATGTCCTCTGCTATGTGGGAAACAACGGAAGACTTTAAACAGGATTTGTACGACTGTAATCAGTTTGTTGATATCAAAGATGCGTTTGCCTATCCTTTTGGCTTGTATGACCAACGAACAATTGACACATTAAAAGAAATGAGCTTTAAACTGGCATTTACAACGAAGCCGGGGGTCAATACAAAAGACACCCATCCGTTGGAACTGCATCGGGATGTCATCCCTTATTCATTATCAATAGAACAATTTAAAAATTTGATGGAAGAGGTATAGGAATATGAAAAAAATTTTAGGAACAGCTACAGTTCTTTTATTCACTATGGCAGGCTTGGCAGCTTGCGGAAATAATACAAATGATTCAGAAAATTCAGCAGATAGTTCCACCGTGGAAAGTAAGGCAGCTGCGGTTACTGATCAAACCTTAAATATCGGTATTTTACCAGCTGAATCAGCCATTCCCATTATTTTAGCCAAAGAACAGGGCTTTTTTAACGAACTAGGATTAAATGTAGCAATCAAAGCCTTTACCGCACCAACAGACCGTAATGTTGCAATCCAGTCTAAAGAACTGGATGGAACGATCAGCGATGTCATGACCGAGGCAACGTTTAAAAAGAACGGAATTGATATGACTATTACATCAGATATTTTGGAAGACTTTAAAATTTTGGCTTCCCCAAAATCAGGTATTACTGAGATGAAAGAGCTAGATGGAAAAAAAGTTACCCTAGTTCCCAACTTTATTTTAGAATACATTATGGATGAGTTTGCTCATGAAGATGATTTCACCTATGAAGTAGTTGATATTCCCTCCTTCTCTGCCCGTTCTGAAGCACTTCTAAACAATCAGGTGGACGGCGCTGTTTATACAGAGCCACAGGCAAGCATGCTGGCACAAGAAGGCGCGATCGTTTTGGGCAGTTCTAAAGATCAAGGGATCAAGGGCGGCACTATTCAATTTATGGATTCCGTATTAGCTGATCGACCTCAAGATGTCGCTGCATTCTACAGAGCCTACAATCAGGCCATTGACTACATGAATGAGCATAAAGCTTCAGAATATGCAGATATTCTAACTAACTATCAATTTCCAAATGCAATGAGCAACTATCTGGATAATCAGACGGACAGCTATCCATATGCTCAGGCTGTTCCTGAAGATCAGTTTGAAACCATCATCACATGGACAAAAGAAAAAGGGCAAATAGATAAAGCATATACTTATGAAGAACTAACCGATTTTAGCTATTTGAGTAAATAGGTGTCTAAAGCAGTAACACAGGAGAGGATAGCAGGGTTTTGTGCTGAGCTCAATAAGTCTAACTTTTTGAGGCTACTATGTTCAAATTTCCTGCTATTCTTTTTTTAAGATGATCATACTTCATTCAATAAATTATTCTACTCAACCTTCATCGACAGCTTAAGTACAAATTGCTCCAGATAGCCGGCGCTTTCACTGCAATAACCTTTATGGAAGAGCGGACCCATTGTTTTCTTTTGAGTTCCCTTTTTTAAATTATATACAATCAAAACGCTCACAGTCTTTTGCAGAATTTTTGCAAAACAGCCAAAGCTGCATACAGGCGAGATACCATTCGAAGGCTTCGAAGAAAAGAATCAGATCATAGCCCACTAACTCGCTGATTTTTCTGATTCAATACTTTACTGTATTTTTACGGATAAACAGATATTCGTCGTATCGTTGAATATCACTTTTATCAGTGCATATTCACTCCCTTCACCATGCTTCTTTCCTCCATAAATTCAGCGCAACCTGCAAAATTTCGACAGACTGCTCATATTGAACAATAGAAGTTTTGAGGAATTTCACCATTTTAAAGTCCATTCATTATATCTTGATCCTTTTATGGCAACAATGACCAGTGCAGTTGTTTTATATGAAATCTGAAAAGTTGGAGAAACAAAAATTTTCTCTGCAAAAAAATCCCCCTAGAGGACACTCTTTTTCTAAGTGTCTACTCTATAGGGGACAGTTTACTTTTTATTTATATTCTTGAAATTGTTTATATTCTTCCACCATTTCTTCTTCTGACAGCTGCCCGTTTTTTACCAGCTCCTGCACATCATAGAATAACGGTAAAACCGGCAATTGCTGATATCCTCTGACAAATGCATGAGCAGCAATCTCACTTAGCTGACGTATCATTACTTTTCTCTTTCTGCCAAACAAGCCGGGAACTTCCAGAGGGGGTAATTGCTCGTATGCAAAACCACGCTCACTTTCCAGAAAATGAAACCATTCATGGACAAGCAGCAAATCCTCTACTTGCTTTTCGGTACTGCCCGTAGTATTTATCAATTCCTGAATGGCTGCGGCATACAAAAAAACTTTATGTCTACCTCTGTGATCATACTCAAACTCTGCCCGAACCATTCCACTTCCGATCTTTGCTGAAGTCTCAATATAGTGAATTTGAATAGCATGCGCGGTGTATAGCTCTCTGATTTCGTTATTCTCTATTTCGAGCGCACCCTTATATCCCAAATCCAATGCCCCAGAAATATACTCAAGAACAGCATCTTTAGGAATATATCTGAAAAACAGAGATTTTTTTAATTCCAAATAAGCTAGAAATTCGTCGCTCCAATCCATTCTTTTCTCCTCTTTTCAATAGGTTGTGTCTGAAAAGTTCAGCGGAATCCGAAATTTCCAGATATTTTTGTGAACGTCTAAATTTAACAAATAAAAGAGCTCGCTCATTTTAGCGTATTCATTTCTCTATAAACAACGGTTGGAAAAATGAAACTTATTCTCGTACACATACCATGATTCGTCTCCCCAGAAGTAAGAAAGGAAACTATTCAGCGATCTATTCCCTAATCATCGTTACTATTTTGTCAAACGAGGGAAGTTTCTATCAGCTATTCGCTGAAAGTTGATAATAACTTCCTATTCTTACTAAGTGATCTATTAAAATATTAGCTTTTTGAGGATGAATCATCCCCTTCCGCTAGAGGGTTCTATTAGATAGAAGGACTGGCAATGTGGTTCACAAGCGAATATTTATAACGAAGAATTCCATAGAAACAGCAAAATATTCACCGCTAGCGTTTTCAGTCATGTCCTAATAGGACTGGTTGGCTGCAATAATCAGCACATCTTCATTTGATTGAAAATCCGCCATTTCCACTTCAATCAGCATCATCAGCTGAGAAAAATCATTACTGGAAAAATCCATCATTCTCGGTCCCGCGCAGATATAGAAATCCGGTCTGATAATCAAATCTGATTTGTAGTTGGCCATCTCTTCCCATAAAAAGCTGATTGCATCCATATAATTGCTCATCGGGGTTTTAATGGTTTTCGCATGTCCACGCTGCATACGAATAAATCCTTTTCGGTCAATCACACGCACCGCATCTCCTGATTTAATTTTTGCACTGAAAACATAGAAGTGCTCACTTTGTTCAACGAGTTGAAGCTGTTCATCCCCTACTCTCAAATCCGTACCGGCAATTTCGTGTGCCTCTTCTTCGGTACAGGCTGAAAGAAGCTCAGTCGTCTGAACCTCTGTTGATCCAGTTGCAATCGCTGTAATTTTCTGTGTTTGAGGATCAATATCAATATGCACTTCTATGCTGTCTTCTGTTGCACCATTCTCAATGGCTTTATCCGCAGCTTCTCTTTTGATGGCATTAATGTCTTCCCGTGTCGGATTTGGAATCATTCGCTCCACAACATCCTGAACCATGGCCAAGGCCACGCCAATAGAGGATATTACTTCTGCATTCTCTGGAATTTGGTAGTTTAAACCCAGCTTTTCTGCGGTATAAATGATTAGTGAAGCGGCCCCGCCGCCGACACCTACAAGAGACATTTGATCTTTTTCCAGCTTATATTTCTCAGCCAATGACAGAATCACCGGCCGAATTTTAGCAAATGCCAATGCCAGTAATTCCTCTGCCATCTCTTCAATAGTTTTATTGACATAGTCCGCCAACGGCTGCATTGCTTTTCGAATTGACTCCTGATTTCCATAGGAAAAATGTTCCGGTTGAATCAGCCCCAACACATTGGCAGCATCTGTTGTGGTAATTGTAATTCTTTTGCCGTTTTTTAAACGAATCGCCGCATAATCTTTGGGATCGCCTTCTTTAGGAGAAAAGAATTCAAGCGTCGGCTCTTCAATTTCTTCCAGAGGCGTAAATGCGGCATAGTCCATTCCGCCAATATGCGCACTTCTCGGTCCAATATCAAGCAGTTTGTGCTGTTCTACCCGAACCATACTGCCTCCTGCCACTCCCAGTACCCGTACATCCAGAGAGCTGATATATGTATTTCTGCCGCCAATTTGCGAATAATCGATTGCAGGCCGTCCATCTTTAATCACTCCAATATTCGTGGATGTTCCGCCTACTTCAAAATAGATGCCGTTTGAAGCCCGCAAATACATCAGCGAGCCCATTACACTTGCAGCAGGCCCAGAAAGCATCGTTAATACCGGACGCTTTTTCATCTCGCCAACATCCATAACACCGCCGTCTCCCCGCATAATCATCAGGGGAACATCTACTCCTGCTTCCCTTACACTTTCTTCTGTACAGTTGGCTGTTTCCAGCATTTTGGGAAGAATAGAGCCGTTAATAACAGCTGTGCGGGTTCTTCTGGATAATCCATACAGCTTAGTCATTTCCGATGCCATTGTACAGGAAAAGCCCTGTTTTTCTGCAGCAGCCAGAATTTCCTGCTCCTTCGTTAAATCATCAACACCAAAGGCACTTGTCGCAACCAGCACATTTACCTTCTCAGACCTTAGCTCAGCCAATGCCTGATCAACTGCAGCTGCCGTGTATTCTTTTCCTGGAATATATCGACTGATAACTACTATTTTTCGCCCAGTTCCCAAATCAATATCTTTCACCTTCGTCTGCAGCTTTGCAAGAAAGCCTTCAATACCATTGCCCCCGGTTCCAATTACACCGACTGTTGCCACATCGCCTTCCAGCAATGCATTCGTTGCCTGTGTTGTACTGTGGGCAACAAAAACCACAGACTCCGGTGCAATCTCATACTCTTCCAGACATTTCAAAAATGCTGCAACAACACCGCCTGAAACGCCGCTTTCACTATCATGTGTTGTTTTTACAGAGGATTTGCCGATAATTTCTTTCGTCAGATTATCAATTGCAACTGCTTTAGTATGCGTTCCTCCGACATCTATTCCAATTCGTACCTTTCGTTCAGTCATTTTTTTCTCCTTTACATGCCGCCGTATAGTATAAATGTAGCTGCTTCCAGAATCAGACAAATAACCATTCCCGGAATAATCGCCGCTTTCATATAATCCTTTGGTTCCACATTACTGTATCCAAGCCCCCAGGCAATCCATGATGTTGTAATATCAAAATGACCCATTCCAATCATAATTGAAATGAATAGCGGATAAAGAAATGTGATTGGATAGGCAGCCGGATTTTGCGCAATCACTGCCAGCAAAGCCGCACCGCTTCCAATCAGACTCATGGGCCCTCTAAACCATGTCAGAGGTGCCAGAACAAAGAACAGCACGCACAGCCAAAAAGCAGAAGTGGGAATTAACCCGCCAATAATCGACTGGAAGTAAGGACCGGCAAATTTTGCAGCTGCATTGAACATAGACAGACACAACCAGAAGCCTACTAATGAAGAGGTATCTTTTACACCATCCGCATACAGCTTCGTTAAAAGCCTGCAGGCCGCCCGGAAGCCGCCTTTAAATTCTCCGCAAACCATTAAAGCAAAAAGACCCGCCAGAATGAAACACAGGATCATCGGCAATCTCAGAAAAATGACACCTACAACCGGTAAAAACGGTGTTAACAATGACAAATTAGGTGCATTGACAATTTGCGGTTCTTTGGAAACAGTCCATGTATAACGAGGATTCTTAATTTTCAGATAAATCACAGAAAAAACAGAAACAATCGAAATCATTACGACAAAGGCTAGAAATCCAAATGTGAAATACGTTGAATAATCATATTCAGTCATCGGAGCAATATCTGCAAAGAATGCCCGATACTGTGCATAGTTAATCGGGTTGATAAAAATTCCTGCAGCAACAGACCCGGTAAATGCAAACAAAGCAATTTCTTTCGGTATACCAATTGAAAAAAGGATTGGCAAAATAACAATGGCAATTGCCAGTACTGGACCTGCTCCGCTCATTGAAGTAAAAATTACCGCTGTAATAATATTCGTTAAAACCAGAATCACTGCTGAATTGTCACCGCCCAGTTCAACAGCTTTTCTGATAATTGTAGCTGCTATACCAGTGTCCAGCAGCACACGCCCAAACCAGGCGCCAAAGAATACATTTACCAAAATACCACCCCATGCTTCAGGTGCCTTCTGGTAAACAGCCTGAATCATCTCAAGCACCGGCGTAATTGAGCCTTCTGTCACAAAAATATCGATACTTGGTAAAATTGTCCAAAGGGCAGCCATCACAATAAAACCAACCATCAAATTGAATCCTTTAATCGAATAAACCACAAGTCCTATAAAAGATAAAAATAAAATAATGCCAATTACTTCCGTCATAAAGATTCATCATCCCCTCTTATTTCCACCTGCACCAATATATTGTTACTTAGTTCACAATACATTAGACTCCTTACTTCAGTATAACGGTTCTTTAAATAATTTAAAGCTGTTTTTAGACTTAAAGCTGAGACAATCAGAGAAAAATTCTCCTGCCTCAGCATTGTTATCTCTATTTATTCAATGATAATGTTTCCAGCATTTCCCGCAGGACAGCTACCGGTACTTGTCCTGGAGCAGAAGCCTGTGCTGCCGCACCAAATGTCATGGCTGAGCCAAATACTTCTCCAGTCAAACGACTGACCATCCCCAACTGCCCCATAGACATGGTCACAATCGGTCGATCTGCATACTTCGTTTTCATTTCATTTGTTGCTTCCAGCAGCGTTAATACATCCGCAGCGCTTTGCGGCATTACTGCAATTTTACAAATATCTGCATGTTTTTCCTGCATGGAATGAAGACGCTGAACGATCTCGCCTTTCTCCGGTGTTTTATCAAAGTCATGGTTGCACATAACAATTTTAATCCCTTTAGCGTGAGCCTGAGCAATAAGATGTTGAACTTTTTCGTGATCCATAAAAAGCTCAACATCCAATAAATCCAGCTGACCACTTTCAATCACGGTCTGGTAAACAGCGAAATAATCTTCGTCAGAAAATTCGCGCTCGCCACCTTCTTTTTTTGTTCGGAACGTTACCAGCAGCGGCTTCTCCTGAAGAACCTCAGCTACTTCTTTTGACAGCTCTGCAACTGCCTGAAAATCAGCCACATCTTCATAGAAATCAATTCGCCATTCCGCTAAATCACAATCCAGATTATTTAATCGCCTTGCTTCAGCTAAAACATCTGACTTTGTTTTACCAACAAGCGGTACAATAATTTTTGGTTTTCCTTCACCCAAAGTGGTATTTTTTACTTTAACCAGCTTCACCAGCAAGCCCTCCTTTTGTCTTTTCCGGCGTTGTGTCTATGACTTGTCTGTAGCGAATGAAAATAACGACAGCCAGGATAAAGCCGATTCCTGCAATAATCGTGTCAAACAGCATAATTCCGCGCGGGTTACTACTAGCAATTTTACCAGAAACAACCGGGATAACAAAGGAGGCAATGCTTCCAAATGTATAGAAAATACCAGTAATTGTTCCTTTACCAGCAGGGAACATTTCACCCATCACTGTTAAGCCAAGCTGCATGACGCCTCCGGCCGCAAAAAAGCCGACACTTACTGCTCCGATTTTCAAGACTGCCGGTGTTGGAAACAGCCACATTGCACCAATTGAAATAAACGAAGCCAACGTATACGGCAGGATCAGATTAACCGGACGAACCTTCGTCGCAACAACTGCTGTTACTGCCACACAGACCAATGACCCTGTAGAATAGTAGGAAACCAGAAGTTTTGCTGCATTTTCTGTCATTAACGCTACTTCCTGACCATACAGGGCAATATACTGACTAATCAAGTAAAATGTTGCCTGAGAAATAAATCCGTAGATAACAAAAGCCACTCCTTCAATCTGCATCTTAGGTTTGCTTTTAAAGTTTGTTGTCGGTACTTCCTCCCCAGCTTTTTCAGCAGCCTTTGTATCCTCATCCGGAAACGGCATTTTCAGCAAGAACAGACCGTTTAACACCAGCAGAACGATACAAACCATGAAGGACCAGCCGAACCATAACCCGCTTGTACCTAAAAAGGCAATAATAAATGGCAGTCCAAACTGACCAATTTGAACCGCTGCTTTAATCAGAACATTGGCTGTTCCGGCTGTTTTAGGAAAAGATTCCATTAATGCCGGATAAGTACCTGAATCCAGACAGGAATTAGCAATACCGGCTACAACCCCAAAGATCATTGCCAGCGGAACACTCGGACTGAATAAAATTCCTGCAAAGAACAGGATATAAACAAACATTCCCAAGTAGACAAACGGCTTACGTCCAAATTTATCTGACAGACGACCTGAAATTAAAATAGCAATTAAGCGTCCAATCCCCAACATTGCAACAACACTGGAAACCCCTTCTATATTCGTATTCCATTGTGATGCCAGTGCATCTTTGTTCTGCATGATAATTAAGACACCCATACCATGGATGATGTAATTGATATATAACCCAATTGCTGTCGGCATATACTTGTTTTTCATTGTTTTGCTCCTCATCTTTTATAATAGCTTATCGTTGTAAATTTGAGATACTCATTGAAATTGTATTAATTTATCTGGATTGTGTCTGAAAAATTTAATTTTCACTGTATTTCTCAGATCCTTTCCGCAAGGCAAACACTAGTCTTTAAATAACAATTCTTTGATATAGTCAACCGGCATTTCTTCCCCTGTAAACAGTTTAAACGCTTCTGCTCCCTGATAGAGCATCATACCTAACCCGTTGATAGTTTTCTTCGCTCCATTTTCTTTGGCAAATTTTAACAACTTTGTTTCTTTTGGAATATAGACAACATCGAATATCACAAGGTCCGGACGAATCACTTCAGGATCAGTAATCAGACTGACATCTTCCAACGGCTTCATGCCACAGCCGGTCGCATCAATATAAATGCTGCTTTCACTGATTGACTGCTTAAATGCAGCCTGATCAGATAAATCTGTCAATGTAGCTTTACAGTCTGTTTTACTGTTGATTTTTTCCACTGTTTCTTCAGCTGCTTTAAACTGCTGATCATTGATATTAAAAATTCTCAGCTCTTTTACGCCATCTAATGCAGCCTGAATGGCAATAGCAGTTCCGGCGCCTCCAGCTCCCGTCATGGTAACAATTTGATCTTTGACTTCCACACCTTCTTCTTTCAACGCCCTCATTGCACCGGTTCCATCAGTCACATGACCAACCAAATGCCCTTTGCCGTCCAGATTTGTTACCGTGTTAACCGCTCCAACTAATTCAGCAGCTGGTGATAACTCATCAAGATAAGGAATAATCGCCTGTTTATTCGGCATTGATACGTTTGATCCGCGAATCCCCAAAGCTCTCAGTCCCTGTACTGCATCCGCCAGCTCTTTATTGCCGACTTCAAATGCCAGATAAGCATAATCCAAGCCAAGCTTCGCAAACGCCTCATTGTGCATCGTCGGTGAAAGACTATGGCGAATCGGTGTTGCCATTAAACCAATTAATAACGTGTGTCCATCCAATCGTTCTGTCATTTTTTAGATTCCTCGCTTTTATAATTTTTGCAGACTTTTTGTCTGTTCATACAATTGCTTCTGTGTTCTCGTTGTTTCCAATACTTCCAGTGTTTTCAGAACATCCCTGGCTTCTCTGGTTCCTTCCATGATTCTTCGAGCTGTTTTACTGTCCCCAATATTCAACAAAACTGTGCCATTTTCACGTGCATAGCAATCCAGTTCACGAATCAACGGTGCCTCTGCTCTCATACCGAGACAGACAAAGCCCAAATCAAACGAAAGCTCTGCCGTTTTGCCGTCCGTCTCCACAGTAAAGCTTGATTCATTGACTTCCATCAGCTTGGTGGACACGTAAGCTTCTACCCCATATTCTTCGACAATCTCCATCATTGCCAGCTTCGTAATTACATCCAAATCTTTTCCAAGCTCTGTCTGCATTTCCACGATACTGACTTTTTTTGCTCCCCGTTCAGCATAGTATTCTACGACATCCAAGCCAACTGCTCCACCGCCGATAACCACCACTTCTTTTCCTTCAAACTCCTGAAAATCATCCATGTTGTTCAAGATATCAAAAATGGAAAAAATCTTTCTATTTTTATTTTCAAGCTGTTCATGCAAACCTTTAATCGGCGGTAATAATGGTTTTGCTCCTGTAGCATTTACAATGACATCCGGACTCATTGCTTCGATTTCTTTCAATCCAGCTTGGTGGTTTAGGTGAATGGACAGATTATCCAGCTCTTTACAGCGGTTTATCTGATACGTAATAAAATCATCTATTCGTTTCTTGTCAGGGAAGCGGGCAATTTCATGCCCCAGTCCGCCCAGATAGTCCTTCTGTTCAAATAATTCCACAGAAACCCCTACTTCAGCTGCAGTTGCAGCTGCTTCAAGTCCTGCTGTTCCTCCGCCGATAACCACCATTTTTGTTGGATGCAGAACCAGCTTCATTTTGTAGCTATCTTCATAATGCAGATCAGGATTCACCGTACAGCGAATCGGTCTGGCTTTTGAAATTCTGTGATCTGCACAACCGATATTACAGGAAATACATTTTCTCAATAAATGTTCCTGTCCATTCGCTACTTTATTCACCCAGCTTGGTTCAGCAATCAGTCCCCGTCCCATTGCGAGCAGATCCGCTTCCCCATTTTCCAGAATTTCTGCAGCCCGTTTCGGACTTCTAATATTTCCAGAAGTGACAATCACTTTATCCGGATATTTTCCTTTCACTTCTTTTGCCATATATGAGCGCCAGCCGTCCGGCAAATTCATTTTATCAATTTGATACTGCAAATTGTCGTTTAACGCAGCAGATACATTTAAAATATCGACTTCCTCAGCGAAATAATCAAGAATCTGCAGACTTTCTTCCAGCGTATTGCTCCCTTCTAAAAGTTCATCTGCACTAATTCTCAGTGAAATTGGAAAAAATGGTCCAACTGCTTTGCGAATTGCTTCAACAACCAACTTTGTAAATCTCGCTCTGTTTTCTGTGCTTCCGCCAAATTGATCTGTTCTCTTGTTATACACCGGAGACAGGAACTGACTTAACAAATAGGAATGACCTGCATGAATCTCCACACAATCAAAGCCGGCACGCTGTGCACGTTGCGCGCCATCTGCATAACGATCAATGATTTGATAGATTTCCTCCTCTTTCAGTGGACGAGGAATTGGATTGCCTTTTTTAGAAGGAATGTCTGAAGCCGATACGGGCTGTTCTCCTTCCAGCCTCAATCCATAAGCTGAAGCTCCTGCATGATTTATTTGAACCGAAGTACAGGCACCATATGCATGCATCTTTTCATTAAAATGCCATAAGCCTGATATGTACTGATCATTATCCATTCTCAATTGTCTGGCACCATTTGTTCCCAGCGGAAAATCAATACAGACATTTTCCAATGTAATCAATCCAGTTCCGCCTTTGGCACGCTGTTCATAGTAAGAAACATGCTGCATACTGAATGTTCCATCCATATTTGCGAAATTTGTTCCCATTGGCGGCATAATAACCCTATTTTTTAGTGTCATTCGTTTCACTGTCAACGGTTCAAAAATTGCTTGATATTTATCCATGATTGCCTCCTGTTTCCTTTTCAATTGTTAAGTTATTCACAATTACAGTTTATGAAAAAATACCGATAAATTCCAATGAAACTTTTTAGGGTAATCCATAAATATTATTTATAAATACTTTTTTAATAGCTTAAAGAAATATATTAATAGCTTATGGAGAAAAAAATCTGATGAATATTCTCTAAAAAAAGAAAACTTTCAAAAAAATAGTTCATTAAAAAAACAGAACATCTCTTTGACGGCAAATAGGCTTGCTGTAACTATCTATTCGTGATATTTTTAATTTAATAATGAAAGGCCAACTCTAATCTCTATTCGTAAAATAAATGGGTTTCAAAAAAATTTATACTTATTTATTCTCATATAGAAACAACCAGTCATATGACAGTTTAATAAACACGCAGTTGAATCCAGATTGGAGATACAAAAATTAAGCAGAGAGAAGCTGACCAGCTGAAAAATATTATTTTTATAGGCAGACCTACGGGCGTTGGGAAGTCGACAACGGCAAAGCAGTCAGCGAAACTCCTTCCCCACAGTGTTTTTCTAGACGGATACTGGTATTGAAACATGCATCCATTTGTAGTAAATGAGGGAAATAAAAAGATTGTTGTAAGCAATATCGGCTTCCTTCTCAATTCTTTTATTGCTAATTCAACGATTGAAAACATTGTGTTCTGCTGAGTAATGAACAGACAGGAGATTCTTGATGAAATAAAAGAAAGACTATTTCTGGATGATCATCGTTTTTTTAGTTTTTCGCTTATTTGCACTGAAGAAGAATTGACCAGAAAGATTTCAAAGACTATCGAACAGAGAACCCGCAGCGAATCCGCTTTACCAAACGCAGTTGCACGTCTGCCGTTATACAATGAACTGACAACTGTTTTAATTGATACCACGGGAAAATCAGTCGCTGAAGTGGTTTATACTGTCACCAAAGAAATTTCTCCAACTACTAACAATTAAAGAAATTTAATCTATCTTTATTACAAGCGGATAGCTATAACAGATAGTAAGACTTTCTATCAAAATAATGCATAATTTCGTGATTATTGATAAGATGGAAGTCGAGACAAAAGCAATCAGCTCCAAGAATTAAGACGGAATATCCGAAAATTGTCAAGGAACACCATTCATAAAATGAATAGCTGAGAATGGATACACTGCACTGCGCTTTAATCCCATCAACTTCTACGTAGAAAACATACGAGAGTTGACAGGCTTCACCAGGATTACTTTAGCAGAGTAGATGACGTCCTGTTACCTACTCGGTGAAGGATCTGCCTCATGTTTTCAGGATCGTTCGGCTTAATTCCGAAAGAACTGCTCCTGCGATTACTCGTCGCAAAAAGAATTTTTGCTTTTGTATCACCGTTTATTCGGAGATAGGTACGAAGAGAGTTTGAAACTTTATTTCTGTCCCACTATCATTTCTGACTAAAAATTAGTACAGATAAATAAAAATATATAAGTGAATGAAATTCGAAAGGAGTCTCCTATGAATCTTAGGCAGTTGGAATTTTTTAAAATGCTGGCGGATACAGAGCATATGACTCAGGCAGCCAAGCTGCTAAATACCACACAGCCTAATTTAAGTCATGCCATGTCCGAATTGGAAAAAGAGCTGGAAGCACAGCTGTTTGAAAAAATCGGGCGAAATATTCAGCTGACGAAATATGGAAAGTTTTTTTACAAGTATGTCAATACGGCTTTAAGTGAACTATCAAAGGGTGAACGAGCATTGAAAGATTTGGTCAGTCCAGATAAGGGCCTGATTGATTTTGGCTTTATCTATACAGCCGGTTCGTTTCTTGCTCCAATGCTCTTGAAGGAATTTTCTGCCAGAGAAGGAAATAGTCAGATTCGATTTAATTTATTTCAGGGAAATTCCTCTGATATGATGGATCTCCTGCTGCGAGAAGAAGTCGATCTGGCCATTACATCAAAACTAAAAGAAGACAAACAGCTTCATTATGATATTTTAACCGAGGATGAAGTGGTGCTGATTGTGCCGCCAAATCATCCTCTGGCTCAATACGACCAGATTTCGTTAAAAGAAACAGCTGGATACCCATTTGTCTACTTCAATAAGCGAAGCGGACTTCGACCGTACATTGATAAAATTTTGAGCACATCAAATGTCGAACCCGAAATTGTCTGTGAAGTAGAGGAAGACCACTCGATGCTTGGCTTTGTTGCCCATGGCTTTGGCATCGCATTGATGCCCAGCATCCCTTCCATTTCTTCTTATCAGGTAAAAGCAATACGTCTAATTGACAATTCTCAGCCAAGATATATTTATCTGGCAACAAAAAAAGAGCATTTTCTGTCGCCGGCAGCAATTCGCTTTAAAGAGTTTATCCTCCTTTTTACCCAAGGATATTTCAATGATTTTGAACATTAAAAAAAGGACAATAGGTTGAGCTTGCTTTATTCGTCCGCTCAACTCATTGTCTTATTTATTCGTCTGAAACAATCAAAAATATTTGCTAAATACTCTTAATAAAAGAATAACTGGATTTTTCAAATACTGCCTTTTCTTCATAAAACCGATGTGCTTCCACTCTCTGCAATCCTGAAGATAATGTGGTTTAGTTATAACCATCTGCCTTGGTAATTTCTTCGAGCTGTTTCAAAACATCTGTTCCAACGCCGCCGGAACATTCATTCTCGTCTACAACCAGATTACAAATCCATAGACAACGGTCATAAGTGTCTGCCTGTTCATCACACCACAACAGGCAACAGTCTCCCTATTGTCGGAGCGATGAGCATAGAGCTGATAGTCTCCCTCCTTCTGACACTCTCTGACTTTTTTTAGATACGCTTGTTCAGATAAATGAGTTCTTAATTGTTTCATTACCGGATAAGCCTCAAGAATCTGTTTATCACTCAAACACAATTCCATAACAGACACCTCATTTTTTTGCTTTTCATTATTTGATTTGTCAAATTAAGCTAGACAACTAAACTAAGTCATTTGTGCATTTTACAATACTTTTAGATTGAGTGTAAATCAAGCCTTCCAAAAATCTTTCTTGCCGTACGACCATCGTCAACATTGATAAAATTGTACTTTCGGTCATCTCTGACAATTCAACTTCCTTAAACTGGTTCATAGCTTATTCCCAAATTCTAAAAATATTCCAGATAATTCATATCCATACATCCATTGTTAGAAAAATCCATTAAGAAATTACTAGCTACTTCTGAAAAAACAAAATGTGATAGTCCCTGATCCGATTTATCTTTTTTCCAGTCCCATTTGATAATGGTCTGCTCATTCTTCGCTTGGCAGTGAAAGTAGAACTGGTCTTTGATGAAAACTTTTTGAAAATGATTCTCTTTAAAAGAAAGATTAGGGGCTAGAATATCTAGGAAGCCTTTGGTATGATCAGATAGAGCCATCTTGAGAAACTCCTTTAGATTGATTTTGGTCGACTTTAATTCTAACGGGGTTCAAGGTGTCTTTCCTGTTTTTTTCAAAAAAAGTGCCAGTAAATGTAACCTCACCAACACTAGATATTATAGAGTCTGAAAATGTCATCAAGTGTAAAATATCAACACCCAAAAATACGTTTAAAAGCTTCGTAAAATGAACTTTTAAACGTATTTTTATTATTGTACAGGCGCTGCAAACTTTTCCTAATTAAGACAGAAATAAATTTCTAGAGAAAACCGGAATGCAACATTAGTGTAAATAAACAGAACAAGATAATTTGCAAGCTGAGACCACCAGTATTGAACACATGTTACACTGGCATTTATAATAATCAGATTACTCCAGTATTCTTTATACATTACAATGATATAAACACGCCTTTTGGACAAAAATATATCCATTGCAGGATAGGAATAGATAGTTAGTCTTTTCATGTTAATTGAACCCGGAGAATCATTTTTTGCTGATCTTACCAGATTTCTTTTGTTTCATCCGTTGAAGTTTTTCTTTTCTCTCGGATTTCTTATTTTGATTAACTTTCTCCTTATTCACTCTTCGTACAATATAAAATATCCCAAAACTAGTCAATAAGATAACCACAAATATCAGAACTACCAATTGCCAATCGAAGCCTTGCTTCCCTCTATTGGTCAATCCTTCATTAGCATTTTTGGCTTCTTCATCTGTGATTGTAAATGGTTGATCCCACGACCACTCATGCTCACCAGATACAGCTAAAACATGGGCTTCATAATCCCCCGCTACCAGCTTGCTTCCGACTGGAACAGGGAAGCTCATCTGATTGTTCGGCCCCATCTGCAGATCACTCCTCTTGGTCTCATACAGCACTGCTGCTTTGCCTGCCTGAGTAATCGTCACTTCCAAAACTAAATCCCCCAAATACGCTGCCTCTATATTTGAGAGGTTCACAAACAACACACCCTCACCATTCTTCGTACCCGCAACTACAGTATTCAATACTAGTTTCGGATATACTTCCGTATCCGTTTCTGTCAGTAGTACTCCGATCAAAAAGGCATACTCGTTGATGACTCCAGTCTGTTTAGAGCGTTTCTTTTCATCCACCGTTTCCTTTAGCTGAATTCCGCCCGAGATCACCCCATCATAGGACTTAGCCGGCATCTGGATTGTTAGGGAAAGCTTCTCTGTTCCTTTGGCCGGTACCTTGATGGTTTCAGGCCCGCTCACTATCTCTTCAAACGCATAACGCAGTGACGCATCCTGTTCAATGCCTGTTGGACCGTTTTCAATCACCCCGTTACTGTTGGTAGTCGTACCGTTCAAAGACACTTCAATTGTTTGGTCTTTATCCGTCAGATTTCTTAACTCCACTTCGATTGTCTGTTTCTGTTTTGGTTTCATCCGCAAATCAAAATACCCTACCTGGCTTCGCTGATTCTCTGGATGAATAACTTTATAGGTAAAACCGATCGGGTTTTCTATAGTGCTTCCTTCTGTCTCTACACCATAGACTGTCACGCTGCTGTACAGACAAAACAGAAGACTCATTATGTATAATAAAGGAATGCTTTTCTTTCCCTGAACCATTTCTGCCTCTCCTTCCGCTTCCGCAGCACCGACTGATCGCTTCGAACAACCGATGCTCAACGAACTGATTTTGCTTGTTTCATTGATTCTCTCCAAGTACAGTCTGCTACTGCAGTCTTTCTTCAAAGTCAGCTTTACGCCACCATACTAGCAGACCTATTCCCGTCAACAAACTAATCCCCAAACTAATCTTCTGAATCCAGGTTCCCTGATACCACAGCGTTAATTCGCCTCTGCCATTGACTTCCACCTCCGCAAACCCATGCATGGACGTCCCCTTGTATGTTCCGGCATTACGAACCTTACTGTACATGCCTGTTCCGCTGACCGTATAGCCCTTATATAATAGAACCGGAAAAATAAGACGAACAGGTTCGCTAGTCTCATAGCTCAGTGAAAAAATATTGTTTTCCCGAGACATCTGACTAACTGCTGCAGCCCCTTCCGGTTCTGAAATTAATGTGGTCGGAGTCATCCAGCTTTCCATCCCCGCCGGCAGAAATTCTCTGCCGGAGCCGGTCTCATACTCACCGCTCATTTGCTCAAAGGATTCATAGGGGACCAGTCGGGTGTCAGAAGCTCTCATCTGAAGCTGCATCTGTAGACTGCTTCCCAGCAGCCACAGGCTGAGGACTAGAAAAAAACTCCGTCGATACATTGGCTTAGAAAACAGCTTCAACAGACCATCTGCCACTACCCAGCTAAAACACAGGCTGACAAGTAAAAAGTACCGCCAGGGAAACTGCAGCACATTGAAAAAGGTCCCGTCAAACAAGTGATGGGGAAACAAGTTCGTCGCTAAAAACAGAAACACAGTACCCAGCTCCGCCAACTGTCGATTAAATGTATCCAGCCGCCAATACAACATAAGGCTGACCACCAGCACCACAAACACCCAGATCCCCAGATTATTATACCTCAAGTTGCTCACAGCACCTGCCCAGTACTCTTCCAGACTTTCTGCCGTGTGCGACAGGTAAAATATAGGTTCCTCTGCAACCCGCAACTTCTGATAGACTAGCTGTTCCACCATCGGCGCCCAGCCAGCCATCGTCAATAATAGCGTACAGCCAGCTGCCTTCGCCAAAGACCAAAGTCGTCGGGGAGCACGAATCAGATTCCCTACATTGCGCAAACAAAACAGAGCAAGAAACAAACAGGCTATCAAAGTGGATAACAGGTGCCCGTAAAACAATCCTGTCATACCGGCAGTCAGCCAGAACCAGCGGTTCTGATCCCCGCACACCACCTGATACCCACCTACCAAAATCAGCGGGAAGACCATAAAAGCCAATACTTCTCCCAGTGCAGCTCGATATAGAACATCTGTCAGCCGATAGGTAGACAGACCATAGACCACCGCAAACAAACAGGCCCCTGTTCGCTGTGTCGGACGCAGCTGCAGAAAGCTTTGATAGGCAATCACAAATGTCGCCAGACTTACCAGATACAAATAGAGACTGTAGCTCTGTACTAGAGAAAGTCCCCCTATCCGCAGCAACGCCGCTGGATATAGAAAGAAATCCGGATAAAAAATACCTGTCGCATACCCCATACCGCCGGTGATAAAGTAATTGATTTTCGGCAGCCAATCCCCTTGTCCCAACGATTGAGCCAGGCCTTCGATCCGACCCAGATGAAAATTCAAGTCATCTCCAAAAAAGAGACGTCCATCTATCCTCAGTGCACCAAACAGTGACACGGCAGCCAATATCGCAAAAATCAGATAAGGAAATAGCAGGCGCCGACGTGCCGGCCATTCGTTGGCTTTGTTCATGGTCTTCTGTTCATTCATTGATACACTCCTCTTTTTCTATCTCGCTTTTCCTCTTCTAAGCTTATACTCGATAATCGTACGTTGCTCCTGATATCTTATAGGGATAACCCGTACTGTCAAATTCCACTATCAGTCCCTTGCCAAATGTCTTGGCTTCTTTGCCTTTCAGATAATCTGCATAAAGCGTCACCGATTGATTTGCCATTTCCTCTGGTGTTTTCACTGTGGCTTCAAACTCCCTCATTCGCTGATCCAAATCCTGTATTTGCAGAATCTCACCCAGTTGTCGGATTAAAGTCAAAAACTCCTTACCCTGATAGCTCTTCTCTCCTGTCCAGTTAAAAATATCAATTTTCTGCCCAGACAGTTTAACTTTTTTCAGCTCCGGTAGATACTGATACACAGCTGTTACAGTTCCATACGCCACATAGGTCCCTTCACTGTTTGAAAAGGTATCCGTTACACTGAGCTTCAATTGTTTATCTGTTGTCGACAGCTGAAGCTCCCCCAGTTCTGACTCCACACCCTCTTGGGCAAACTCTTCTTCTATCGATGCCCGCAGTGCATCAAACGATGGCAGCACCGACAGACCAAACTTGTCTGTCAACTCTGTTTTGATGGTTTCCTCTGAATCGGCGTAGTTGTAAGACCCAAATGCACGGGTCTGGTCCCCCCACCAGGTAAATGCAGCTTCCTCTTTTGGCAAAGAGACTTCTGCTGTCGATGGGTTCGATGTACAACCGCTAAGTCCCAGACTCACCCAGCCAATCACTACTATTGATAGCCAATGTTTCATTTATCTTTCTCCTTCTCAGGTGTTATTATTCGCCAGACGAATGGCTTCCTTCTCTGGAAAGACAACTACATCCGGCGTTAACAATAATTCTTTGGTGCGGTCTGCCTTCGGCAGAAGATATACCACTGCCGCCTCCCTTGTCTTTCCTGCCTCAAGCGAGTCTTCTCCTGCTTCAAGCAGCGTCTTAATCTCACTATCCAACTCGCCCAGGTCCATTAAAGAAACCAGTGTCATCGGTGTGCTGCCCGCAGTTGCCTTGATTCCCTTACTCCATTGCTCTTTGGGAGAAAAGGATGCTGTGCTGACATTTACACAGGTAAAACGAAGAACCAACAGGTCTTCCTCTGTCGTCCAATCCACTTGTTTATATCCTGTGATTTGCAGATCAACTATATCATTGTTCATTGTCCCCAAGTCGTTACCAGTAGTCGCCCCCTCAGAAGTATCAGTAGTCGCTACACCTGTTTCTTTCAACGTCTGGACAGATTGCTCAAACAATGCCTTACGCTTGGCATCTGACTGATCATCCGGACTGTAAAACTGAAACTCCACCAAATTGGTGTCTGTTGCCACGTAAAAGAGGTGAACCCACATTTTTCGTTTTTTATAGGTACTTTCTGCCAGATAATACACGCCCGGCCACTCTCCCACCTCAAATTCTGTCGGAGTCATGCTTCCTTCAACACTATACAGTTCTTCCAAAGTCGTCTGAGTTGTCTCAATCAGGTCCTCTTTGGCTAACCCCGGTACCTCTTCTACCCGAATAAACATTCGAGCTGTACTTTGGCTGTCCTCAGCACCAAATACAGCGGCTTGATTAAAGACTTCCTTATACGCCTCAACTGCTTCCCATTTTTCTGGCAGAGAAAAGCGATACGCTATTTCGTTACCGGTAAAGCTCACCGTCTCTGCAGACAGTTTGCCTTGTCCACATCCCGTCAGTATCAGAAGCAACAGGCAGAAAACGACAAGTACTCGCCAGCTAGTTTGTGTCATCTTCGACTTCCTTTCTCTGTTTCCTTCTCAGCATCCACATCATACCAATAAACAAGCCCGTGCAGCCCAACAGCAGTCCTACCCCGATTGCAAAGCCTGGCGGCAGATAAACAAAACGGATCTCATGCTCACCGGCAGTCACAGGAACTGTTAAAAAAGCCTCTTTGAACGGAGTGATTGCTACTTCCTTACCATCAATATAGACACGCCAGCCTCTGTCATAGGGAATGGTCGTAAACAACACCTGATCATCTGCTGCGTTTACTTTACCGATCGCTGCACGCCCCTCTGTCACCATCTCCACGCCTTTGTTCTGAATCAGTTCAATTGCTGCCGCATACTTCTCTGTATCCAACACCAACACATCCGGTTTATACAGACTGACATGTGTCTGCTCCAATGTTCCCCGTGGAAACGTCGTTGTCACTTCCACTGTCGTCGTTTCCTCATAATACCCAATATTATAATACTGCCCACTGTTTGGCAGACTCATAGAACGGGTTATCTCGTTGACCGTTAACTGAACATCCATCCCGCTGGACAGACCAAAATCGGTCGGAACAAGGCTTAAATACCCCTGGCTGTGGGCTGGAACAGTGACCGACCAGGTCACTGATTTGTTTTTCCCTGGCTGCTCTTCTCCAATGTTCAGAATTGTACCATTTTCTTTTTCTGTTAAAATTGCATACTCCGAATCCACAATTGTTGCATCTTTAACCGAATAGAAATCCAGCTGCTTTCCTGAGAAATACTGAAACAGCTCGGTTTGATTGTTCAACACACCCTCCTGATAAATCCCCTCATCCGTTAGAATCCCCAACGGCAGAGCATAACGATTTTCATACAGGCTGTAGTCACCGTTTGTAGCGACTTTTTCAAAACCGAACTTCATCGGATCTTCCTTGGCAATGTTATACTGAATCCCCACAAGGGCGTCGCCCAATAACGTATTGTTTGCATATTGAATATTCAGATTAGTCCCCAGCGAACGAAACCCAAGAGCATTCACATACTGTGACGAATGTCGGTTCCGGATTGATGAGAACATTCCTACACCAGAATACCCAAAATTAAAGCTGTCATTTAATGTAAGTCTGTCCAGATTTTCCATACGGAAAAACGTTTCCTGTGAATCATTTGCAAGATCAGTCAGCGTTTGAATCTCCTGATGTCCGGTAGTATAGAGGACCCGGCTTGGATAGCCCCAATCCTGACGGATTCCGGTAATCATTGCCCGAGTGTTGACAAAGGCTTCTCCACACATCAACAGAACCAGCAAGGCCAGTAAGCCCCTATGCCAAGTCGGTTTTTTCTCCCAAAGTAGATAAATCCCTAGATAAATGATCAAAAGACCAAAAGTAATGTAAATGGTTTCAGTGGTGATAATCCCATAACGCTTCTTGTTCGACAGCAGCAGAAAAGCCAGAAACACACCGCCGAGGCCTAAAAAGATATTCATCAATGTATTCATCTGTCTGCTGGTATATCGTTCTAATCCATAACCAGCTAACAATAAAATTAAAAAAGCAATCAAAAAACTAAACCGAAATAAAAACATGTTCGGCGCATGAAGCCCATGCCAAAATAAGTTCAACGGGTAGATATAAATACTCCCAATCAACAGAACAAATAAGCTGCCATAGCCCAGACGTTCCTTCCATGTGGTCTGTCTGCTGACAAAATAAAACAGACAGAAAATCAACGGGAGCAGTCCGGCATAAACAAAGGCCATACTTTCATACTTAGATGTGTCATAGACCCCCACCATCAATTTTGCCACCATATCCCAAGGCCCTGTATCAGCGGTCACTAGAGTCTGTATACTCGTCAAACTTTCCCCATTGCTGCTAAGATCCAGCAGGGTAGGTAAAATGGTCACCATGGAGGCGCCTCCGGCCAACAAGGATGTTGCCAAATACAGCCCGATCTGTCTTTTTGCTTTCTCCCAGTGAATCAGGGTACGAATCAGAAAATACAGGAAGCTAAACACACCAACCATGAATGCCATATAAAAATTTGAAACAAACAAGACCAGATAACTGATAAACAACAGGCCTGGTTTTTGCTGATCCATCAGCCGATGGATTCCTAAAATAATCAGAGGAAGATAAACAAATGTATCTAGCCACATAATGACCTGAGAATACCCCACCGCATAGCCTATCAGCGCATAACTGACACTCAGTCCCATCACCATCCAAGGAGAAAGCTTACGATAGGTTGCCCGGCCAAACACCCAAAAGGACAAGCCGCTGCAGCCAAACTTCAAAAGTGTCAGATAGTATAGGGTATCCGGCATGGCATAGTTGTCAAAAAATACAACCAGCGGACTGAACAACCCATTTAAGTAATAGGCCATCAGCGACCAGTAATTCAGGCCCAAAGACCCGGACCATGTATAAAATATGTTTTGTTTTCCTGTAAGAACGTTATGTAAGCTGGCATGGAAATTCGAATACTGGACAAAGGAATCACTGGACAGAATGGTCAGCTCACTTCCCGGATAAATCCCATGACGCCAATAAACGATTGCCAGTATTAATACCGGCAGTAAAAAACTCAGCAGCGCAGCAGCGCTGTTCTGATTCAACCATTTTTTCTTTATTGTCTGTATCATCGTCTTCTCACTTTCTTTCATTTATCTGTCCTTCTAGCCCACCAATCGGATAATAACGTGACACCACCACACCTTCAATCTGATCCTGTCTGATCAAGCCAAAGGCCCGGCTGTCAGTGGAGTGGTTTCGATTGTCGCCCAATACAAAGTATTGGTCTGGTGGAATCTCTGTCAGGTTTGTCAGAGACTGAGCAACACCTTCGCTCACAGTCAGCTTGATGGTCCCGTCAGGTAAAGAGGATAGCTCCTCTATTACTGGCAGCTCCTGCCCGGTTTCTTTAGGCAAAAGATACAGGGCCGTCCCATCCACCAGCAGAGGATCCCCCGGCAAACCGATCACCCGTTTCACATATGAGTCATCGGGCGCATCTGCAGGAATAAAGGTTACAATGGCATAGCGTACAGGGAGTTGATGCTTATTGAACAAAATTCGATTATTGGTTTGAAAGGTTGGTGCCATCGATCGGCCATCTACCCGGTGAGTGCCAAACCGGAAAAAGAAAAGCCCCAGCAAAACAGCCAAGCTCAATATAATCAGTGTATCTCGATAGCGACTGACTCGTTGACCAACTGTCTGTGGCGCTGAAGCTACCATCTTAGGGACTTTTTTCACCTTCACGCGCATTTTTTTTGGTGTTTGGACACTACCACCGACAGTTGGTTTCTTTTTCTTAGAACGTGGCGTATGTTG
This sequence comes from Enterococcus sp. CWB-B31, assembly GCF_020567645.1. Classification (NCBI taxonomy): domain Bacteria; kingdom Bacillati; phylum Bacillota; class Bacilli; order Lactobacillales; family Enterococcaceae; genus Enterococcus; species Enterococcus sp. CWB-B31. The sequence goes on along the minus strand of NZ_JAJDJW010000001.1, from coordinate 73,641 downwards.
TTGACGAGGACTGATCGGTTGTGCCATTGCCTGACGAGTCCGTGACTTTTTTTGTATACGTTTTTTTGACGATACAGCTGACTGCGTTACACTCACCTGCACACCTCCTTGTCTGTTAAAACTGAGTCATTTGATGTAAGGGGAAGATACGGGCTGTTACTACCCCTATCACCACCTCTTCCGAAACAAAACCGAAACTTCGGCTATCGCTGGCATAGCGACGATTGTCACCTAATACAAAATAGCTGTCTTGTGGGACCCTACTTTGGCCCAGTAGCTCCTGTAAAATAAAATTTGCTGTTGCCGGTGTGCTATCTTCGCTTTCTCCGATGCTAGATAAAAAACGTTCTGGGATTTCCTCTCCATCGATCCAGAGGTGTCCTTCCTGATACTCCACTGTTTCTCCCGGCAGACCGATCACGCGACGAATCAGTCGCTGCCCAGTCTGTGGATTCTTGATATATACCAGACTAAATCGTTTGATGCTTCCCTGTTTTCTCACCAACAGTCGCTCCTGATCATTCAGTGTCGGAGTCATCCCGTAACCGTCCACTACTGGTAAGGAAAGCGTCAGATAGCCTATACTTCCTGCCAGCATACTCACAATAGCCACTGTAAGACCCAGCTCGATCAAAAAAGTGCGTAGTATTCGGGATCGTTTCTGTTTTCTTTTTTTCATTTTTACATATGTATGAGAAGAAGCACTAACTGAACGGCTTCGTCTTTTTCTACCCGACTTTGGTTTTTCTGTATTGTTTACTCGTTTTTTCTTTTTCGCAGCTGCTTTCTGCAGGTTCACTGTAGAAGACGCGTTCCCGCAATCATCGGAAGCCGGTCTCCCTGTTTTTCTCTGTTTCTTTCCCTGCTTAGCCACAGCTGTCTTCTTCTGCTTCCCTGTTCCTTCTGTGTAGGCCTGCAGCTTTATTTGTCGTTGGTTGGTGGCTGCTCTTTTTTTCTGCACGCTTCTCCACCTTCTTACTGGTTCTTCTTCAATGCGGCTTCATTTACCTTAAACTGCTTAAAGACTTTTGTCTGACTTTCTTCTGCTTTTTCAATATCTGTTAGATAGCCCTGAATGGCTTCTGTCGCCTGTAACGTTTCCACCCTCTGTCCATTTAGGTTCACACCTAATTCTCTCAACTGAACAAAGTATCGGTTCAACAGCTTTTGATTGTCTTCTGTCAACCCCTGATAAGCCTTTCGTGCCCCATAACTGCCCAGTCGTCCTGACAGCTCATGGATATTTTTAAAGGATTTCTGCGGCGTTGTGCCAGCTTCCAGCTCCTGCAGCTGTACTACCAGCTCCTCCAATAAATAATAACTTTGAACAATGGCTTCTGAATCTTCTGCCTGTAAATGATACTGTTGATAGTAGCGGGTATAAAAACTGCCCCCACCTGCCAGTAGTGCCAATACCAGTAGAACAATCCAACCGGTACACTGACGGCTGTACTGTGCACGCAACTCTTTCTGTTGTCGTTTCCACCGTTTTCTCTTTTTTTTGTTTTTAGGCGGTCGTCTCCCCGACAGCTTCTTCATTCTGCCTCGGGTTCGCCCCCAGAAAAAAAGAAAGAACAGCCCGAAAAACAAAAAGAGAAGGGCCGCAGCTAACAGCGAAACGAATGACCAATCTAATACACTCATTTCTTTCCCTCCTCTCCATTACTTACTTTCTTTTTTTCTTTGTTTTGCGTTGTTTTTTCTTTTTCTTACGATTCAGGTACACAATCAAAAAGAGGACTCCACCAAGCACCAGCCCGCCTCCGACAATCAGTCCCACCAACAACCAGTTGATGCCTTGTTCCTGAGTCAGCTGTACATCCTGTTTATTAAATTTGTCCGCTTCTTCATCTGTAATCGTGAAGTCCTGATCCCATTCCCAACTTCGGTCACCGGCAGTGGCCACAACACGAGCATGATAGTCCCCAGGTTCCATCCGTTCACCATTCATGGAGATAGGAAAGTCCACCATACTATTTGGAGCTACCCGCATATTGGCTTTCTTTGTATCATAGATGACATCCTCACTACCTTGTTTAGTAATTTGCGCTTCCACAGTCAACGCGTTCAGGTATTCTGCTTCCACATTTGAAAAGTTTACATAGATCGTATTGCGGGCATTGTTGGTACCTGCATATACCTGATTCAGTTCCAAATTCGGCTGTACCTCTGTATCGGTCTCTGTCAACATCATACCAATCAAAAAGGCATATTCATTAATCAATCCAGTCTGTCCTTTTCGGGCTTCTTCATCTATTTTTTCCTTCAGCTGAATCCCACCAGAAATCACGCCGTCATAGCTTACCTCCGGCATTGTGATGGCCAGATCCAGCGTCACCACTTCTCCCGGCGGGAGAGTCACCGTCTCCGGTCCTTTTACCAAGTCCTTGAAATCGTACTTTAACGAAGCATCGTTATCAATGGCGATAGGACCATATTCAATAACGCCGTTCCCATTGGTCTTGGCCCCATTTAACGAAACTTCCACCGTTTTTTCTACCCCTCCATTGTTGGCCAATTCAATCTGAACCGTTTGTTGCTGGCCAGGACTCATCCGTAAATCAAAGTACCCGATCGTCATATCTCGCTGATTCTCTGGAAACATCACCTTGTATGAAAAACCCGCCGGGTTGGCATTCGTGTCAGAAGATCCTTCTTCTGCATATGTCGAGGTCGCAAAACCTCCCAGTCCTACTATGTATAATAGCCCAATCATCAGGCTGATCCATCGCTTGTTCATCTTTTTGTCTTCCTCGCTTCCTTTTATGAAAGAAGGTCGCCGACTTGAGTCAAGCCGACGCCCTCCAACACATTAAATCTTCTTAGTTTACAGACGCAAGTGTCCAAGTGATTACTGCTGTGTAATCCCCTTTTTTCGCTGTTGTTACTGGAATTTCAAGAACAACTGATTCTGCTCCAGTTGCATCAGATGCTGTACCGAAGTTCAATTCGAATTGTCCGTATCCTTTCCCTGCACCACCTGCTGGGTTGTCGATAAATGTTTGTTTTTCACCAGTGTCACCGGCTAATGTTACTGCACTTGTTGTTACGCCTGCAGGATCCAATTCAGCTGCTCCACCGTTGTTGCTTAACCACATGTTGTTGTATTGGATTGTCGCACCAGTTAATAGCACACCTGTACCTGTTTTGAATTGTTCTGATACTTCTGCTTGCAATGTATATTGGTGATCCGCTGCTTCACGGAAGTCTTGGAAAGATACAAAGTTTTGTACGTCAAATTCATCAGCATTACCTTTGTTTGCTGCAAATAATTCAGCATTCCAAGTTGTTTGAGAACCTATACCAGCCACGCTGTGCTCGCCAAATTCTAATGGTGTTACAAAGATCATTCCGAAATCACCTGGGTTTACCATAGATGGATCTGTAATCTGTGTACCATCAGAAGAACCTGGATCTGTGATTGTTGGTACACCTGAAGTGTCAGATGTGAAAGCAATATGCCCGGTACCGGTACCAATTTTTGGATCTTCTACCGCTTTTGTAGCATTTGGCAACGCAATTGCCAGTCCTGCTGCTGCTACTAATGCAGCTCCGCATAATTTGTGTGATAATTTCATGTGTGTTTCCTCCTAATGTGTGTGTGTTTTATTTATGGCAACTCGGCTAATATCCAAGTTAACACCGTTGTGTAAGTAACCGGGTCCTTTTTGGTTGCCCCCGGTATGGACAACTTGATGGCGCTGTTTTCATAAACCTGCTGGTTTTCATAGGCCGCATCAACGACAGGCTGACCATCTTCCGTTATTTTAGGGGTCAATGTACTGGTTAATCCTAATGGATTCTCCGCTGAAGCCCCAAAGGAAATCGACCAGGTACCTGAACCCGTACCCACGGCAGCTTCTGCCAGATTATAGGTAGAACCGATATTGTCCAGATGAATGACTTCTTTGGACACCACCGGTGCCTGAACCGCTGTCTGGGCGGAGTTAGTCCACGCCTGATCTAGAGACAGCACGGCACCATCCAGCTGTCGGTTCGGGGTGTCAGGATTATAAAACTGCATCTCCTGCCGAAGCTGTAACGTCCAGCCTAAAGCACCACCCCGGTAATCCGAAATCTGGATAAAGTTTCCCCGGGCTGCCGTACCGTCGTGAAACAGCTGGGCATTGACCGGATAACTGGTATCCTTTGATGACAGCCTATTCGCTGAGAAGCTCAGCTGCGGAACAAATTCGATGCGCAGGTCTCCGTTGGTCCTTGGACTTTCACCCGGATCCACCGGTGTATCCGGATGTTCCGGATCCTTGACCAGCCCGTCGCCTTCATCCCCAGCAAACCGTACGTGGCCATTGCCGGCTGTACTTGAGGTTTCCGCCTGTGCAGACACAGGAAGTGCTGCACAGAGTACGCTCCCAAGAACTAGACAGCCAAGCAGATGTGTTAACGTCTGTTTCATTCTTCTGCCTCCTTTTTCCTACGTTTATAAAGGAATAAGAGGAAGGCAGCAACAATCAGAGCTGCTCCGCTGATGGACAGACTTTTCTTCACCAGTTCCCCTGTAGAGGGGTATTTCCCAGCCGGTTTGGTTACCGGCAGTTCAGAAGAGCTGACCGAAGGTACAGGTTCTTGCGAACTGCTTGAAACAGGCGGTTCGGAGCTGGAAGGCTTCGGTTCATCTTCATAGAATGTTATTTGTCCATTGGTCTGAACTTGACCGCCGTTACCTTCAGCAAAAGCTGTATTTCCAACTACTGTAAACCCTATTACCATAATCAGAGACGATAATAGTAGGAACAATTTTTTCATTTTCAACACTATTACCTCCTTTTTATGGTATAAACGTATCCGCAACAGTAAACTCAATGACAGCTTGGTACTCACCAAGTTTTCGATATTGCGTAGCAGAAACATCCATCACAAAGCCATTGTCTTTGTTTTCCCATTCCGACTGACTGACATTATAGTCACCTGCGGCAGTCTGTTGGGTGATTATAACTGCCTGATCTAAGCTCATTGTTTCTATTCCATCATCATTTTTATATTTCAATGAAGTTGGCAACGTATAGTTTTCATCATCCACAGAAGTCATTACCTTGGTAACTGTCGCTGTCAATGTCCAGTTTGAAGCAGTAGCACGGCTGTCATTCACAACTAAAGCTGTATCAAATGTTGGCTGGTCAGCAAAAACTGCTCCATAGCTTCCAGTAGTTTTTGTTCCAAAGTCAATTTCACTTGGAGCTGAAACTAAACTCAATGTTCCATAAACATCCAATAATTTATTTTCATTGGACTCAGTAGTGATTGGCTCATGGTCAGAGTCAGGATTCACTGGACCGGGAACAAACGGTGTCTCACGTAAAGATTCACCATCGGCTATTGCCTTATTTATAATAGTTGCTCCAGCACCAGTCGTATTAATTTTCACATTAAACGTAACAACTACTTGATTCGTCGTTATATCTCCTACTTTTACAGACAATGTACGAGTTGCTTCGTCATACTCTACCTGATCTTCTGTCACAGCAGTTCCGTCAATTTTTACATCAGCAGTTGCTAAATCAAAATCAACCTGACTTGGCAGAACATCTGTCAAAACAACAGCATTCCAGAATGTGTCAGCTGTCAAATTTTTGGCCGTTAAAGAATATTCCACTGTATCGCCAACTTGTGCATCGGAAACTTCTATATCTTTACGATATACTTTCGCATCCTTTACAAGTGAAACATCTTCCGGAATTACATTATTAGCTGTAAGACGCAAAGCCTTATCGAAACGATAATCGGCATCACCCGTAATTACAGCATCATGATATCCCTCAAAAGCATCATAACCGTCCACTTCTTTGTTGATATTTCCATAAATACCATCAGGCTCCTGTGTATAGCTTACTGGTAGAACATACTCTGGAACAGGATCGATTAGTGTATTATCTTTTAGGTAAACATCTACTTTATCTGCCTCTTCTACATATGCAGGCAAATTAATCAGCCACTGTCCATTTGCAACTGTTGTAGTAACCAAATTACCATCACTGTCTTCCAGCCATTCATTATTGAGCTTAACAAAGACTTTCGCACCATTTTCATCGCCAGTTCCAGAAATTTGTTTGGTTGCATTGGTTAAATCGGTTGATGAAACAACTTGAACTGGAGGTGTAACATCAATTGTTTTGACAGTCCCCGCTAAGATATCATCAGCCTCACTTGTATGGACACGATCAGATGTTGAATCGGCTCCGCCACGCCATGCAGCAATGACTTCTGCTGTCATTCCTTCAACAGCAAATTGACCATCTGGAATTGGAATAACAAATATTCCTCCGCGCGGATCTTCTCCATAAACACTCAGCCCCGGACTGGTGTCGTCTTTACCGACACTAGCACCTGTTGTTTTAAATGCTGGTGAACCATCAGGATTATAAACTTGCACTTCAATGTATACCTCATCTGTCCAAGCATCTCGGATGTCATCTAGTCCTTCCGGAACAGAAGCATGCCCAAAGATAAATTTGTCAGCATTGGTTGGAATTCTGAGTTCATCAATAATTGCCGAAGCATTATTCGCACTCATCCGTGAATAAGCCCGTGCCCCAATATTTCCATAAGAAGTAGGTGTTGTATTAAACTCGTCAGGAACATTCGTACTGGCTATCGTAACAAAATCAGCACCAGTCAGCGTATAATCAAAAATAGACCATGATCTAAATGGATTTCCGTTAAGATTTGAACCTACTTTCCATACTGACAAATCTGATTGTGTAGAAGTCATTCTCGAACTTGGTCCCCCCGAAAGTGTGTATCCACCACCAGGACGATTATTTCTCATATCGAAATACTTAGGAGCATTTAAATCAAAGGTTAATGTACCTGCCTCAATTGCTCCACCGCTATTTGCAGAAGAACTTCTTCCTTCTAGAATAAAGTTTGTACCCGGACCAACATCTGCACTTAATGCAGATGTAGAAAAAATTGCCGGACCGTCGGCAGCAGTAATATCTACCAAGCTGTCTTTCCCTTCCAAATAGAAGAACCCTGTACCCGTGTATTCTATTCCGCCATTACTATTATTAGAGGCAGAGCCATTATATCCTTCATTGGTAATACGTAACTGTCCACCGTTTGTAACATTCACACCATTACCATCACCATACATCCGAATACCAAAAGCGGTAGTTGCTCTACTAGTGATATCTACAACAGCATTATCAATGTTGAAAGTCATCGCTCCTCTGATACGGAAACGTAAAGCTGAACCTAAATCATAGTTTGCCACCCCAGTTGAATCTTTAAGAAGTTTTAGTTTTGCACCGTTTCTCACATTAAACACAGATCCTAATGACTGTATCTGCAAAGCAGATGTACGGAGCCCTTTACTGTTTAGCTCTGCTCCATCTGACAGATTGAACTCAGCTCCGTCTCCTTGAACACGCATGGTTGCTCCATTGTTAGCAGTCATTGAAGTATTCCCAGAGTCCATATTCAATTGAGTACCTTCACCAGAAATATTAATTGTCGATGGAGTATTTGCGTTGGCTCCATCACCAAAGTCATAACACAAAGCTAAAGCTTCTCTAGTTCTTGAATAGGCATTAAAAACAGCCCCATCAGACATCGTTAATGAGTTTCTCCCTCTTACCCAGTAGCCAATTGTATTGGCATTCAAGTCAAGTGTAGAGTTAGCTTCCATCGTAAAGCTGGAAATCAGTCCATAAATACCATGTGAACCTTGTGCACCGGCAGCATAGTTTGCACTAGTAGATACTGTAGTAGATGTACCATTGTTGGTAATTGCTACTTTTGCATCTTCCTTGATCAGTACATCTGCTTCTTCCATAAGAAAGATAACTGCATCACTATTCGCTGAATTGCTGGTAATTTCTACATCGGCACCTTTTCCTACAGTAAAGCCGGTTCCATAAATACGGTGACCAGTTCCTGTTGGAGTAAGTTTAAACGTTGTATTGTCCTCTACAATAAATTTATTCACATAAAATGAGTAACTCGTTGTATTGGTTGTATTGGTATACTCAATATTAAGGTTAGCTCCATTACGAACGACAAACTCAGCAGCACCAGCTTTTACTTGCGTAGTATTTGCCCCACTGGCAGTTAGATCCAATGTTCCGCCGCTTAAGACATTTACAGAGCCAGCAGCATCAATCTGTGTATTGTTAACACCTGTCGAAGAACCTTTTACAGTTGCTCCGTCTTCAATTGTGATATCACCTGCTGTGGCAATAACCGTTGCATAAGTCGAAGTTGATGCAGCTTCAAGTGTTGAATTTGTTTTCGCAGTAAATGAACCTGTATTGATTACCCTCGTGTAGTTTGCTGAAATAGTACCAGTTTTTACAGAAGCACCTTCTTCAAGTACAACACTTGTCGCAGCATTCAAGCCATAGTTATAGTTTGCAGCAGCTCCATTGGTCGTCCATGTCCCTAAATCAACTGTTGCATTTTCGCCAACCGTCACTGTATTTCCTTGAAAAGCACCACCATGTCGATTGGATGTTTGAGCAAATGTAACATCTGCTCCATCTAATATATTTAATGATGTGGCTTTAATATGAGGAATATCTGTGTTCGACTGCATACGCAGCTTTGTTGTACCGGAAATATTTACTGTTGCACCTACAGCATCCAAAATAGCACTTTGAGCTGTTGTTGTCTGCGTTCCAGTTGTTACTGAATTCAGGTTAATCGTCCAATTGGTACCATTACCAGAAAAAACTGCTGTTGCGGGAGTTGTGTATTTATGCAAATCCACATTGTTTAAAGTCAACGTCGTTGGACTGCCGACATTCCCCAAAATCACACCATTAACAGTACCTGTAAAGAAATTTATAGTGTTGCCATTCCCATTAATCGTAATATCTCTGGAAATGGTTCCAGGAGTAGCTCCTCCCGTCGGCTTTGTAATAGGACCTCCTAAAGTTATTTCTGAAATATCAGGATTTTGAAGTTCCGAAACAAACTCTGCCCAGGAAGTTACTGTGCCTGCTTCAGCTTTTTGAGCAGTACCCAAAAATATAAATAGCATCGTAACAACTACACCAGCTTTTATAAGATATTGAAGCTTTCTTCCAATTTTCATTATTTTCCTCCTTTCCTCAAAAATAGCGTGTTGATGATAGACAACACATTTATTTCAATTTCTTCAAAAAGGAGATCTTTTAGATTTCATAGTGTGTTTTTGATCTCTGATTTTTGATTAGAAACGAAATACTATATAATTGTTTGTTTTTTTTCTACATTGGATTGTTGTCCAGTTTTTATTCCATTAACTAGGCTGACAACATATATCCTTTGGAGCGAACTGTTCGTATAACTACTGATTCAACTTCGGCACCTTCCAATTTGGATCGCAAATGAAAAACAAGATTTGCTACTCTGTATTTATTATTTTTATATGGCTTTTGCCAAACATACTCGTAAATCTCTTTATACGAAACGCCGACATGCAAATTGTCATACAACAGCTTCATCAATTGAAATTCCAGTTTGGTTAAAGGAATTTCCTGCTGTGTTGCCTCTAGTTTGATACTCAGGTTATATGGCAGCAGTTCAATACCCAATCCCTTTTCAATTTCAGGCTTTGTTGATTTACTTTTCACTTTTTGATAACGATTCAATGAATTTCTGATAATCAGGTTTACTTCTTCAGGAGCTGTTTCTGAAGTAAATGTACCGTCTACTCCCAGTTGAAGATAAAGAACTTTTTGAAGGGCAGATGGCTGATCGGAAAGAACCCAGATAAGCGGATTAGATTTTTCTTTGATTTTCATAATCAACCCGCAGATTACACCAATATTCTGATCACTATCTTCTTTAAGAACAACTCCATCCAGATTGTCTACAACCTTATCCATATTTTCGTTATCAACTTGCAAGACATTGTATCTATTCTTTTCTATATTCTCTATGTATGTAGACTCAAATTCTTTCGCTGAATGATTCACACCTATGTTATACATGTACCTTCCTCCTTCACTTTTATTATTTTGAGATAAAAATAAAATTTCCGATGAAATAATATCTTGAAATTATGATTATTTAGATTATTTTTCAGATATAAACAGATAAACAATTATTTTTTATATTACAAGAAATCAAATTTAAATGTTATCTTCGACAATTCAAATTATAATATACGTATTTTTTAAAGTCTATATAAAATATAAGTAAAATTTCTCATGTTTTTAACATTTAAAAGAAAAAAATGAGAGGAACTTAAAATACAATCATTATTTTTAGCATTTTAAAAGATATCTTCTTGAGAAAGATTTTATTGACTATCAAAAAAAACGTCAAATGGAGAGTGGTAGATATATGGTCAGAAGAGGAGAAAAAAATTGCAAGCGGAAAGATGGCTGCTGGGAAGACAGGTATAAAAAAGCCCAAAATAGAAAAGAAAAAATTGTTTACAAGTATACTTATAGGAATGAATATATAGAAATATGTGAAAAATTGTCAACAAAAAAACATAACATTATAGAAGATTCAGAAATATTATTTTGTAGAAGAATGGATGAATTACTGGCTGCGGGAAGTAATAAAGAAACAAGTAAAACAATCTACATAGATTAGCTACGAGGTGAAATTCAGAAATCATATCAGCTTTTTTAGTAAGAAAAAAATATTTTTATTATAAAAAATAATGTATCTAGGTTTTTTTTACTATTTATCACAAAAAAATATTAGGATAATACGTCCGGAAACATTTCTGTTATATTTCAAAAATATCTTAGACGTGTGCAATAAACACTAAATATTCAAAGAACATGTACCTTCACTTGCAAAAAGCTTGAATTATATGGACTTCGAGAAAACTATTGTTCCACTGTTATTATTGGTTTAGCAACAGGAATGAGAATTGGAGAACTGTGCGGGTTGAAATGGACAGATATTGATTTTACTGAAGATATTATAAATATTAAGCATACACTTTAAAGAATTCCTATTCCAGATAACTTAAAGAAAATAAAAATACTTATAAATAGTCAAAAAATAAACGGAGCATTTCACAAGATTACGTTGGCTAAGAATTTGAACATCTATCTATTATAAAAGAAAAAACAGATAGTTTCAGAGCATATCGCATCAAACAATGCTAGTTTTATGGAATCAAGAGTAATTAATTGCAGCTTAAAGAAAACAATTGTAAAATGTAATACTGAATTTTTTAACTTCTATGCCTTAAGATATACCTCCGCTGTATGCGGTTATAGAAAGCTGAGTAGCTATTTCTTCATTAAGTAAATTACTAGACCATACTTCCATTGAACCCACACTGGATACCTATACTGATTCACTGTAGGAAAAAGAAGATAATTGCTGAAATGATTGCTCGGCAACAATTTCAGCAATTATTATAAATCATTAAAGAGTCATCAAGAATATTCTTCATATATTTGAAAATAAGTATTTTAGCTATAAAAATTTAAAAATGATGATGCAAAGTGCTGTAATAGCCGGAGACCTACTATAAATTAAACATGAATTTCAACAACCGGGAGATTACTTGTACGGTCTTTTCTTGTAATTCACAGTTATTACGTACCAATTGCAAATTTTCTGATTAATAACCATGTATTTCAGAAAGTTTTCTACAGTTTCAGAAAAATATTTTTTCATGCTTTTATTGTATTTACGGGTAGTTCCCCATTGAGGCTTTTCATAAAAAAATGTATACTTCACTTAATAAGCAAGAGGAGAAAATTATATGTATTCATTAGCAAAAAACCTTATTACTGAAAAAGATTTAAGCAGAAAAATCAGTCTTCTCGAAAATTTAGTAAATCATCCGCAATTGACGGCAAAAGAACTGGCGGCCAATATTGGTACAACAGAACGAACTGTTTTTAATGATATCCAATCTTTGAGAAGCGATTTACCTATGGGATGGCAACTGGAAGCCGATGGGAATAATGGATTGTCGCTTATTTCTGCTGACTATGCAACAACTAATGAAGTCTGGGAATATTTCATGAAGGATTCCATCAGTATTCAACTTATCAAGAAATTACTTTTTTCAAAAAAACTCGCAGTACAGACCTTTGTTAACACTCACGGAATTTCTTTTGAAACACTAAAACGCCACACTAAAAAAGTTAATCAGAAATTAAAAGATTTTCAGCTGCGCATTACTGTCTCTGCCACCGCTATTTCTTTGACCGGTGAAGAATCAAGTATTCGTGTCTTCTACCATCGTCTGCTTCTGCCCTTTACTCATAACAATTTTTTCTTCGAGGAATATGCCATTCATCAAACCAATTACCGTGATTTTCTTGCAAGAATTTCACGATCAGGTATTGGTATTGAAACAGAAGAAATTTTTGGTACCTGCTGGTTTTTCATAAATACAATTCGAATCAAGGCCGGATGTTTAACAGAGGCTTTTCATTTTGATGAAGAAGATGCACTCTTTAAACTTTATCATAAAGACCTAGAAAAACTGTATGCTTCTGAAGGTATTCGGTTAAATAAAACGGAGCATTTCTTTGCCTTTTTCTGTTTCATTGAAAGCTGGAATTACAGTGTTATTCCTGATGCCTTTTTGAAAAATCTTCTATTAAAAGAATATCCTGATTTGTTTGCTGGAGCGAATCGTTTTGTAAGCGGCTTGTCTGCCGCTTTAAATCAAAATAACTTAGATAAATCAGATTTGACAGAGAATCTTGTGCTGTTTTTACTAAAATATTTTGAATCCAAACAGCTTTCTGATAAATTTTTATTGGAATATCATGAGCTTTCATCATTGAGTCAGCGCCGATTTCCGGAGCTATACCAGTTAATCAGTCAAGAAGTTAAAAATTATGGATTAGATTATCTGTCTGATTCAGGCTATGTTATTAATACCTTAGCGTTTCTGATCAAAGAGGCCTTGTATAGTATCAGTCCACGACAAATTACAGCTTATTTTCTTTTCCAAGGTGAACCAGCATGGAAAAGCTTTTTATACAGAGAACTGCAGGATCTTCTGGGAAACAGGGTTCATTTAAAAAACCTGAATACAGATGAGCTCAGCAATTATCAGTTAGAAGAAAATGATATTATTATTTCAAACTATCCATTGCAATACCAATCCAAACAGACAGTTGTTTATGTCTCTTCCATTCCCACACAAAACGAAATGCAGGAAATCAGGGAGCTTATTCGCCCTTTTTACCTCTAAAAAATACAAAAGGCCCATTTACTGTTCAGCATTCTGGCTGTTTTCAGTAAATAGGCTTTTTTAAATTAAATCATTACTTCTTTTGCTGTTTTTCTTGCTTTAATTTTTTTAGACACCAACTTTTCTACTTCTACAACAAGGAATATAATCAATGTATTCAGCAGAATTGGCAGGTGTTGGCTAAGTGACAGTGCTGTTGTCCCAATCATATTCTGTGCGATTGGAAGAAGAAGAACTGCCCCCTGCAAAATGACCAGACATCCAAGTGAGATGAAAAGGGCCTGATTTTTAAACAGGTTCTTATTAATTGCCGGGTCCAGAAGCTCTCTGCAGTTAATCATGTAAAAAGCCTGTGCCAGTACAATATTTTGTAAAAGTAGGGTCTGTTGTACCTGAATGCTGTCATACTGCATTGACAGCAGGTAGGCAGGAATCGTAATCAACAGAGATACATACAGAATTCGAAATAGGCTGTAGCCAGAAAGAATCGGCTCTTTTGGATCTCTCGGCATCCGCTGCATAATTTTCGGATGTGCCTGCTCAAAACCAAGTGCATAAGACAATGTAATGGTTGTCACCATATTCACCCAAAGAATTTGAACTGGTGTCAAAGGTAGTTCCCGATTAGTCAAAAGAGCAAAAATTACAATCAGTCCCTGAGCTAATGCTGTCGGCAGGAAGAAATTGATTGTCTTTTTCAAGTTGTCAAAAATTCTTCTCCCTTCTTTTACCGCACGGGTGATTGTCGCAAAGTTGTCATCTGCCAGTACCATATCTGCAGCCTGTTTGCTCACTTCACTTCCCTTAATCCCCATAGCGATACCAATATCTGCTTTTTTCAACGCAGGTGCATCATTCACACCATCTCCGGTCATTCCCACAACATCGCCATTTTGCTGCAAAGCCGTTACAATTCTCAGCTTATGCTCCGGGGTTGTCCGTGCAAAAACATCAACTGATTTTACTTTCATCTGTAACTCATCATCTGTTAAGTAATCAATCTCTTTTCCTTCCAATACCTGTGCAGTATGATTCAGTCCAATTTGTCTGCCGATTGATTGAGCGGTATCCTTGTGATCTCCTGTAATCATTTTTACAGCAATACCCGCCTGTTGTGCTTCTTTGACAGCATGAATCGCTGACTCTTTCGGAGGATCAATAATTCCTGTCAGCCCTATCATTGTCAGCTCATTCAAAATTTCATGCGTCAGCAGCTCATTTTCAATTAATTCTTTTGAAGCAAAGCCAAGAACACGACGCCCTTCTTTAGCCAAGTCAGCGGCTTTTTGCTCCCAATATTTCTGTTGAGCACTGGATAACTTTGCTTTTTCAAGCAATACTTCTGGAGCCCCTTTTACAAATAGCACTTTTTTACCTTCCGTATTGCGATGAACAGTTGCCATGTACTTGTAAGCAGAACTGAAAGGAATTTTTTCCAGTTTGTCCAGATACGGTACAGAAAGCGGATCTACATATTTCAGCAATGCCAGTTCAGTTGGGTTTCCACTTAGCTCTTCCAGCTGCTGATCTTCCTGAAGTTTCAAATCCTGACAGTTATTCATAATGGAGAAAAGCCTGGTTTCAGCACTCATTTTTCTGTCAGCCTCTTCGCTGTCCATTGGCAGAACAATATCCACAACAGTCATCTCGTTTTTTGTCAGGGTTCCTGTTTTATCCGAACAAATAACGGTCATCGCTCCCAGTGTTTCCACTGCCGGCATACTTTTAACGATTGCTTTTTCCTGTGCCATTTCCTTTACGCCCATAGACAAGATCATTGTTAGAACTGCCGGCAGCCCCTCTGGAATCACAGACACAATCAATGCAATAACAGAAGAAAGAAGCAGGCTGAAATTCATTCCATATCTGAAGGTTGTGAAAAAAATCAGAAATACGATAAAGCCCATCAATCCTTTAAAGATTTGCTTATTCAGCTGATTCATTTTTCGAATTAAAGGCGTTGTCTGTTTTTGAACAGATTGTAATGCCGCATTAATCTGACCAATCTGTGTCTCATCGCCTGTCGCAATAACTGCACCATTTCCTGAACCGGCCTGTACTAACGTTCCTGAAAATGCCATATTGGTTCGATCGCCCAACGGGGTATCTTCTGCCAATTCCTCTTCCTGCTTTTCAACAGGCAAAGATTCTCCCGTGAGTGCAGATTCTTCTATAACTAACTCATGCGTCTCCAATAATCGAATATCCGCCGGAACAACATCACCGCTTTGCAGAACCACAATATCACCGACCACAAGCGTATCAGAATCCACCGTTTTTCTGACTCCTTCTGAAAGGATAACCGCCTCTTGTCCCATCATCTGCTTCAGACCATTCAATGATTCCTCTGCTTTTCGCTCCTGAAAATAACCGATCAGTCCATTAATCACAACAACAGCTAAAATTATACCCATTTCAACATAGCTTCCCGTAATACCTTTCAGCAATGCAGCAACCATCAATACAATCATTAACAAATCGATAAAATGCTTTCCTAGCTTTTGCCAAGTCTTCAATTCATTTTTCTCTGATAAACTATTTGGTCCTTCGCTTTGAAGCTTCATCAATCGTTCTTTCTGATTCATGCCTTCAGATGATATATTTAAACTTCGAGTAATGTCTTCTTTTTTTAGATTGTGCCATTTCATTGCTGATTTCCTCCTGTGAGCTTTCTATTTATACTCTTAGTATACGAGCTTCCAGGATTTATGGAGGTCACGTTTTTCAGCCAGATATGAAAAAAATGGGGCGTGACAAGCATCTGTCCCATCCCCATTTTTTTTCACAACTTTAAACATGATTTAAGAAATTGAATCCTTACCACTTTCTATTTTATTCAGCTTACTGTATAAAGTAATGCCCCTTTTTCGTATGCTTGTTGAGCAGGTAGTTTTTCCAAATAGGATTTTAAGTAATCTGCTTCAATACAGGTAATCATTTCAGAACTGTCTCTAAACCATTCTTCCTCCATATGTCCTATATAGAAAAACAGCAGCTGGCATTTCTCATCAATTCCATGAAGTTTCGAAATACTCTCTGAAAAATTTTCTGCATTTATTTTTGCTATGAGATGTACAGCCTGATTTTGAAGATCCTTATAATATTTTTCTGTTATTTGATCGATTTTTCCATCAGAAAATCCAGATAATTCACGTTCCCAAGAAAAGTTCATTTTATCACTCCTATTCTGTAACAAAGTCCCATTTATTATTCCAGTACACCCATTTATCGACCGCTCCATCATTATATTTTACAGAAATCTTATTTCGAATTTCATCAACTGGAATATCCAGCTGCATTGAATCTGTTGTCTTTTTTAATGGTACTGTATACGTTTTATAGACACTGCCATCCATATACACCGTAAATTCAGTAATATTGGAATAGAAAACCTTCAATCGCTGATTGACCACAGACAGATAGACAGCTTCACCGCTTTCCTTCTTCACACCAGGAACAACCAGTACACTGTCTTCTGCACTGAGCTGTTTATGATTATGTGTATCATTTGGCGGACCAATAATAAATGGTTCTTCAAGTGTGGATTCTCCGATAACTGTTGCTGTTGTTTTAATAGCCTGTGTATCATCTTTTACTACCGCACTTAAACCGAAGGATACAATATTCCCTGCCTTCAATTCTGATTTCAGGTAAACATCCAGTGTATTTTCCGCTGATTTATACTCATAAGAATCAACAGCCGAATTATTCAACAGTTTATCGAATGAATCATACTGGAGCTGATCTGATAAAGTCACTGTTACTTTCGGCTTTTTAACAGGATCCCTTCCGGAATTTCTGCTGTCGCCGCTTCTAACGATTATTTCGTAAAGCAGCTGATTTCCTTTTGTTAAAATCGGAATATCTTCCTCATTACGATCAAATCCTTCCGGAACCTCAATAATGATTTCCGGGTTTGACGGCGCCGCTGCTGTTGCCTCGAAATATAGTGATGGAGTAAACCGTTGGTCACCAACCGCGTCATGATACCCTTCATAGCTGTCATAGGTAAAAGCCGACGGATTAATATTTCCTGCCGCTCCATTAGGGGTGTCTGTAAATGTATCCGGCAGTGCCCCGCTTGTCCCTACCACATCAGCAGTATCTTTTGCAAAGATTTCAATAGTTTCTCCTACAAGCAGATAGTCAGATAAGTCAAACACCCATTTTTTCTTTGTCAATTCTGAATCTGAGACAGATTCACTATCTGCAGTAATTTCTTCATACAATAAATTTCCATCGTTGTCTGTCAGGAAATTTTCACCTATTTTCGCAAAAATAAGTACTTTGTCCATCTGTTTCTGATCTCGTTCATCCCATAAATCAATTATTCCAGTCAGTTGCTTCGTTGTATCGGTAACTTTTTCCATATCACCTGTCAGACTCATTGGAGGAGTGACATCCTGAACAACGACTGTTTCAACCTTGATGTCTTCTGCATTACTATGAATATTTTGACTGGAAGAAGCATCCATGGAACCGCCTCGATAGGCATCCAGCACGTTGACCTGTTCCCCTTCACGAAGAAAATCGTCTAATTCCCACTCAAAGATACCTCCTCTGGCTGCTTCACCATACACAGCTACACCCGGCAGGACATCATTCATCCCTTTTGTGGACACAATCGCCTTTTCTTTTTCAGTACCGTCAGCATTTACGATTTGAAGGGTTACCCAAACTTCTTCTTCCCAAGCATCTCTGGATTCACTTCCATCATCAGAATAAGGGACCGTTACATGACCATAAACATGTTTATCCGCATTTGTAGGTACTCTCAGTTCATCAACAACCGCCCGATAGTTATTACCAGTCATTCGTGTATACTTATCAGCTCCTTCATAATTAGTGGCGTTGAACTGACCGGGAAATTCAGAGTAAGAAATAGTCTTAAAATCTCTCCCAGTCAACTCATAGCCGATTTTGCTCCAAAAAACATCAGGATTTGCATCCAAATCAACATTGTTTTTCTTTTTCCAGACAGAAAGACTAACATTATTTGAAGTAAATATCTGGTTGTTTCCAAAAATACCAGTTGAAAAAACCTGTCCGCCATTGATACGATTATTCCTAAAATCATAAAAGATGGGTTCATCTATTTGAATATCAATTTGGGCTGCTCCAGCATGAACAATACCTCGTTCTGCGCCATAGGTTGTTCCTTCCATCCGAAAGGTTGAGTCCTTTCCTATGATGAACCGGAAATCACCACTTAGTGCTTCAATCGCAGGACCATCAGAAGATTTTGCATAAATGGTGCTTCCAGAATCCTCGATTTCGAAAAGTGAAACGCCATAGGAATCAACAGTGAATTGTATCGCCTGCTGCCCACCTGTATCACCGCCATTTTGCGCCCGGTTATTTCCGTTTTTCACAATATTCACCTTGCCGCCGGATTTGGCAATAAAGCTGTTGTCTCTACCATACAGTCTTACCGCTGCTGCTGCCCCAGAATGCTTAATCACATTCATCTCTGCATTGTTCGTAACAGAAAATGTCTGTGCACCTACCAGACGAAAGCGTAATGTTGAACAATAATTATGTGCTTCACCATCTGCTTCCAAAGTTAAAATACTGCCCTCACCATCCAGATTAAAAACGCCGTCTATAACCTGATTGACAAATGCTGAGGCTGTCCTTGGATTATCCTTTCCTGCTTCAGAGCTTGAAGCCTGCGCATAGACATGAACAACCGCTCCTCCCAAAACCTCTGTCTTGGAAATACGTCCGTCTTTTGCACTGCCCTGAAGCGTGATAACCCCGCCGTCAGAACCATAGAATGACCCTTTTGACGTAGCGGTCAGTGTCGTCCCTTCACCTACTACTGAAAAAACGATCACATTACTAGCCCCCTCATAGTTTGCCCAGACTGCTTGTCGCAAATCACTGGCCAAGACGACCTTTGAACCTTGATCTATAATCAAGGATGTTTCAACTGAATTTGTTCCAGGATACAGACGAATAATCGTATGCGCCGCTGTAATTCGTACGTCTGCATTATTTGTTATATGAACATTTGAAGCACAGATTACTCCTTTAAAATTGTTTAAAGACGGGATGGTATTGCTGCTGTACCAATAAAATCTTCCCTGTATGTTGACATTTCCCTGAGGGATACTTAGAAAATAGGGGCCTGCTGTACCAACTTGCTCATAAGAGCCTTCAACATTCTGGATATTAACCGTCCAATAAAAAGAAACTGCTGTATTAGAAGCAAAAATAAAGCCATCATTTCTAGCTGAATAATTTACTGAAAGATTCAACAGCTCAAACGTACAATCTGCCTTTTTAGTATCTCCCAACGTAAACGCTGTATTGGCTGTCGTTGTAAAAGCATACCCTTTTCCGTCTATAGTTAAATCTCTGGTAATATTTGCCAGTCTTGTACTTGTGGCAACAATATTCTCAGCAAATTCAATTTTAGAAACAGCTGCAGTGTTTACTGCTGTAATCAACTCCTGATACGTGCTGACAACAGCAGTTTCTGACTGACTGTCATCCAACAATACAAACTGATTCTTGCTATTTTTCAACGAAAGGTCAGCCATCCTTACTACCGAATTGGTAGATGATAGTTTTTCCATTTCTGCTGCGGTTCCCACCTCTTCCAACTCGGCTGCTTCAAGATTTTCTGTTGAAATAGCTACCTTGTGTTTTTTAATTACCTTGCCTTTTCGAACTACCTGGAAGGTTTGTTCCTCTGTTTCAAGAATGGGAATCGGCAATGACAGGCGAACCTTTTTATTGGCTGCCTTTATTTTTAGCTGAACCCCATTTTCTTCATTCGGTGCTTCTGTAAGCTCCACTTCATCAGACTGAAAATCCTCAAGTGATTCCATTGAGACAGACATAGCATCTGTTGACTGGAAAAGGATCGTTTCCTCCTTTGGCTGATTGATTTCAATCGTTACATAATAATGACTCTGCTGATCATTGTACTCACTGGAAAGAACATAGTTGTTTTTCCCAAGATTCCCCAAAAAGTTAATAACCAGGATAACCAGTAAAGATGCTGTAAGCAGCAGGCTGCCTATTACCATCAGCAATTTAGGCTGAACAATTCTTCTGCGTTTCTTCTTCATCTGTTTCCTCCTCTACAATAGGTAATTCAAAATATATTCACCTAAACCTTCCAAATTCTTGATATACAAAGATTTACAATCTATTTTCGCCCCTCACTTGCAACAATCTAATTATGCTGTCTTAGATAGTGAAGTAAACGCGTTACAATGGGCAGTATTGAATCACAGTACTTGATCCAGGACTCCGATCAGATTGTAATTTATATTAAAAGGTATTTTATAAATGATATTCAATAATAGAAAATTTTAACTTATGTGGTTCAATGATAGGAACGAGCAGCTAGTGGGATTGCCCGTCTCACTAAAATAAATAAACTAGTGAGAGGGTATGCAATGCTCTGATGGGGATAAATTTATCAAAATTTATTCCCTATCCAAAGAGACAGCGGTATGCGAACTGACAATCAGATACGTTAGCAATAATTCATTCCTGTATTAAAAGTCTGCTTCTTTGAATGCTCGTCGCATGTCTTATGGTCATGCAAGACAAACTGCCAATTAAGTTGACTATTAATTTATTTGCACAACTCTCTGCATGTGAACACAGGAAAAGATGAACCTGTTTTCCACAACCGATAGAACAAGTCTGAAACACATTTTTAACTACTTTCATTAAAGCTTTTTCCTATTTTCTCATTCAACTGGTTTGCCGGTTTCTGCATAAGAGATGTAATACATTTGCATAATAATACTTGCTGAAAAAGCATAAGCATCTTCTCCGACAGCATCAGGATTGCAGCGATAACTCACTTGTCCAATTTTGGTAAATCGTTGCGCAGACTCCAGTTCTTTCACAAAGTTAAGTAAATCTGATTCATTCCTCGCAAGAATGTCAATTCCAACGGTCGTATTCTGCAACTGTTTCAGCTGCCCGGCTGCGGAAACTTCTCCACTTTCACCACTTTCCGGATCTGGGAAGATGACTGCATTGTCAAAAGAAATATGCTGAAGAGAAATGCCCAATGATTCATCCAGCTGTCTAAGCTGATCAAAATATTTCTGTAATTGGAGTCCATTGGGAATAACCGGTTCGTTTTTAACCGTATCCGACTCCAATAATGTTGGCAGATTCTCCACTTTTCTCAATAAATTATCTTGCTGTTTGATTTCTTCATTAACGGCAGACAATTTTTGATTCAATTCTCCCAGTTCCTTACTTTTAGGCGCAATAATCAAAAACCAGCTGACGATACTCAGCGAAACGATGGCAATCAAAATCAACACTGAAATAGATATATGTTTTTTGGTAAACAATACTCTATTCATCAGCAGCCTCTCCCTTCATCAAAACTACAGGGACATCTGCCATTTTCAGCCGAACTGCAAACTCCGCTTCTGCATAATCATTGTCGCGACTCATTGAGATCGGCTGACAATCATAGACCCATTCAAGCATTTCAACATTCTCTTTAAAGCTTGGAGAATTGGAAAATAGGTCTCCTCTGAATTTAATGGTAATTGTAGGTAAAAGCTCTGTACCGTCTTCTCCTACCAACTTCTGGTTTCCTGCAGCTTCTCCTTCAGCCAGATAGACTTCATAATTTATCAGTGTCAAATTCAGCTTATGTGCAATATCATTAAACGCACTCATGATCGGCTCCATCAGTTTTTGTTCTCCCTTTAAAACTAGTAAAAAATCCTGCATCGCTTGTGACTGCGCCTGCTGCAGTTCATTGATTCTATTCTCCAGTTCAATTTTTTCTGTTTGAGCAATCTGAACATTGTTAGTATAGGTTCGTACTTGCGTTGTGAAAAAGAGGTGTGTAATCAGAAAAGCGATAATCAGGATCGCAGAAATCAAAGCTGTCGTAACAATGATGACATCCATGGCCCGATTTTTTATAAATTTTTTCGGTAATAAGTTAACGTTCATTCATCAAACCTCTTTCATCGACAAACCGGCAGCCAGTAAAAAGCGTTCCGGTAAACGTTTTTGATTCGAAAGCCTTAACGGTGACTGCAGCTCTTTCACCGGCAGTTCATTTGTTGCCTGGATGATCTTCAGAACTTCCTTGGTCAGCAGCGGATGCCCGCCCACTAAATAAATTTGTACCAGCTCTTTTCCAGAAGAGATCTCCGTTTCAAAATAGTGGACAACATTTCGAATAGTTATTCCCAGATTTTCCAGTTCTTCCAGTTCAACAACGTGGTTAAATTCTGTTTTCACTCCGTGTTCTGTTTCCAAAAATTTCCAGTTCACCTGGTTATAATCATCATGCTGAACATACACAGGGACCAGCTGCTCAAAAATAGTGATCGTTGCCATTCCAGCATCCAGCTCCACCAACAGAAAATTTTCTCCCCAATTAATACGCTTCTGTAAAATACGGGAATAGACCAGAGCACTGCAATCTACCCCTATAAGCTGTCCGCCGCTTTGGTGAATGCAATCTCCCACCTCCTCAATAAGAGGTGCCGAAGTAACTACAACCGGCACTTTACCGTTTACAGCAAACCGATTGCGCTGAATCTTAACGGCGCGTTTAGCATTTTTTTCCTGACGGTGTCTGCCTCTTCTTCTATTTACTTTTTTCTTATTCTGCTGCTCAAGAATCAGCAAATCAAAAATGGGATTATCAAATGGCAACGAAATTGATTCCCCTAATTCAAAATACAAAAACTCTCTAATTTCCTTTTCAGATTTCATATCTCCCAAAGGTACCTGACGAATCAGAAGCTTTTCATTCATCACAGAAAATATAAAATCCGGGTTTCTCCTATGTACCTCTGCAGCAATTTGTTGCAGAATATAAATGAACTCTTCCGGATTTCTTAATTTGCCATTTTTAAAAAAAGAACCATTTATTATTTTTTCTCCAAAGACGAGCTGATTATTTCTTGTCGTGCAATATCTTAGAATATTTTTTTTGATATCAATACCGATTGCGGCATGTTTTCTTTTTCCAAACATTTTACTACCTGCCTTTTTCAATTTAGAGTCCCAAGTGTTACCTGCCAATACCTGCTGAAATTAGATAAACCAACACTGAACTGATTGCGATAAAGGGACCGAACGGAATATACTTCTGTCTTTCTTTTTTATAAGCAAACCAGATAAGAGCAAAAATAAGTGCAATAAGTGCTGCGAAAAACAAAGAAGCAAATACTTGAACAGGTCCCAGAAAAACGCCTAACACGGCAAAAAGTTTTATATCACCGCCGCCCATTCCTTTTTTACTGACTTCTCCCAAAATATATAACGGAATAAAGCCTACCAGAAAACCAGCCGCCGGATACCACCAATGCTGATTTTGAGGAATGATGATTCGTTCTAAAACTGCTGCAATGAAAAACGGCAGTAATACTTTATTAGGAATAATCTGGTATAGAACATCAGATACACTGATAATCAGCAGTAAAGAAATCAACAGCCAGCCCACCAGCACTTCCGGAGAAAAATTGAACTGCATTGCCGTACCCATAAACAGAGTTCCAGTAAATAGCTCAAAAACAGGGGCAGCTGCCCCTATTTTTGATGTACAATATTTACATTTCCCTCTTAAGAAAATATAGGAAACAACCGGAATCAGCTGCCACCAGGCCAGTTCATGCTGACAATTCTCACAGTGCGAGCGTCCCACCAGCGTCTCTTTACGGGGAATTCGATAGCCTGCAACCATGAAGAATGAGCCCAGACACATTCCTATGACAAATATATAGCAATAAACGATACTTGAGGGTATTGTGTAACTCAATATATTCATAAAAAATTCCTTCTTCATATAGTTGTAGTTGGATTACTAAAAAATTAAAACAGGTTATCTCTTCTTAAGTTATTAATTTCTTGGGTATCTACTCCTACTGTTGTAGTTCCAATTTCTTGGGATGTTTTAGAGCCAGCAGTTAATTGTCCTGCCGGAATGTAAACCGTTAAAGTTCCCTCAGTATCTATTACAAAATTTACCTTATCAGGATCCGCCCACTTTGAAGTCCCTTCAAGCATTTTTGCATCAATAACCTCTTGTAATGAAAAATCGCCTAAAGAAGTTGAAGTAGGTACAAATGCCTTTGTAGGTGAGGCCTGATATAGCTTCGCAGCATTCAAAGCTTGTTGTACATCTGCAACTGCTGCATCTTCCCGTGAGTTTTGAATCACATTACCAATAGCTACTACACCAATTCCAGCAATAATTGCTAAAATTACTACTGTTGCCAATAATTCAATTAAAGTCATTCCTCGCTCATCTTTTAAAAGACGACTCATTCTGCTTTCTTCTTGAAACGTTAAAGCTTCTATCATTTTTCGTTTCTCCTCCTGATTGTTTCTAATTTTATAGTTCATCTATATTAACTGGATGTCTAGGTATCCAGTTAATAACACATTCGACGTTGAACAAATTCTTCCAAGTGTTATTCACTCAAAAAATTATTCTATCTACTGCTGTTGCTTCAATTCAGCAGATATATTCATCATTCCTTTTTATCCCTGAATAGAACCATACATGGAAAACATCGGAATCATAATTGCGGCAATGATGAAGCCGACAATACCGCTGATAATCAGCATAACCAAAGGTTCCATTATGGTCTTAATCCGAACACTCATCTCATCTGCTTCAGCCTCAAAAATCTTGCTTAACTTTTCCAGCATATCTTCAAGAGAGCCTGTATTTTCACCGATTTTTACCATCTGTGTTGCCAGAATCGGGACCACACTGTTTTGTGAAAAAACCTCACTGATTCTCCCGCCCTGCTCTACCTCTGTTTCACATTGTTGAATCATATTTCTAACAAACTGATTATTCACAACTTCTTTACTCATTGACAATGCTGTAACCATAGGAACAGAACTTGACAATAAAGAAGACAACGTCGTCATAAATACAGAGAAATAGCTTTTTTGGATAAACTCTCCAAAGATCGGTGCCTTCAGTTTGAATGTGTCATATTGAAGCTGAAATGCAGGGTTCTTTTTCCCGATGAAAATCCCCAGCCAGATAAGGAAAATAATCAACACAATCACGCCCCCTCTAGTCTGAAGAAATTCACTGATCTTCATGGTTATTTTCGTAATCAACGGCAGTTCTGCATCAAAGCTTTCAAAAACTCCCACGAACATAGGAACGATTGAAAGCATTAAAAATATTCCTACCCCTATAGAAGCTATCAACATGAGGATTGGGTAGATCATTGCAGTGATTATACTGCTGCGGTTCGCAGAGCTTTTTTCATAGTAGTTGGCCATCTGCTGTAAATTTTTCTCCAATGAGCCAGACATCTCAGCTACCGCAATAACATTAACCAGTAATGTCGGAAAGGCATTGGGATGTTTACGATAACTTTCAGACAAAGTAGACCCCGCCTCCAAATCCTGCTTTACTTCTGTCAGTATTTTCTTAAACTTCTTATCCTGCTGCTGTTCCTCCAACATATTTGCTGCTTCCAGCACTGTAATGCCGGAAGTAATCAGTGTTGAATACTGCTGTAAATATGCGACCAGTACTTTTAAACTGATTTTGGAAAACAAGTTGAGTTCCTTATTAGCTGCCGTCTCTTTTTGCTCAACTAATGACAGCGGCTTAATATGCTTTTTTTTCAGCAGGCTGTTCGCTTCAATTACTGAATTAGCGCGAATACTCCCTCGCATTTTCTCACCAGTGTATTTCATCCCCTGATAAGTAAACAACGCCACTAAAAATCACTTCCTTCTTCGAGATAACTTTCTGCAATCTCTGCATCTACACGTTGAGACTGGACCAGATGTGTGATTGAGCCGCTCATCGTATGCATACCTTCGGTTTTACCCATTTGAAGCATGTTGCTGATTTGATGTGTCTTGCCGGAGCGAATAATACTGGCAATCCCTTTAGTATTAATCAGCATTTCCGTGGCGGCTGCTCTGCCTTTGCCATCTCGCGTCGGCAGAAGCCTCTGAGACAAGATACCTACAAGCGCTCCTGCCAGCTGTGTACGAACCTGTGACTGCTGCTCTGCCGGAAAAACATCAACAATCCGTTCAATCGTTGAAGGAGCACTGGATGTATGCAGTGTGCCTAAAACCAAATGCCCGGTTTCAGCTGCAGTCAGAGCAATTGAAATTGTTTCGAAATCCCGCATTTCTCCTACCAGAATCACGTCCGGATCCTGCCGTAAGGCTGCCCTCAGTCCATTGGAAAATGACGCTGTATCCCGACCGATTTCTCTTTGGGAAATAATGCTTTTCTTATGATTATGTATATATTCCACAGGGTCTTCCAATGTAAGAACATGGGTTTTTTTCGTATCATTCAGGTAGTCAAGCATAGCGGCAAGGGTTGTCGATTTACCAGAACCGGTTGGTCCGGTCACAAGAAACAAGCCCTGACTTTTGTGAATCATTCTGCGCAACGCATCTGGAACACCCAAAGAATCCAAGTTTGGAATCTCAATGGGAATCTGACGTAATGCGATGGCCACTTCATCCATCTGCTTAAAAATATTTACCCGGAAGCGGCTGACATTTTTTAACTCATAAGCCAAATCCACTTCGCCCAGTTCATTAAAATCCGCCCATTGTTTTTTTGTACAGATAGATTCCCCCATAGCAGAAATTTTATCTGAATACAAAACCGGCATTCCTTCTATCGGCTGCAGATTTCCATGCAGACGAAACATCGGCGGAACTCCTTCAATAAGGTGAATATCTGATGCCTTCTTTTCAACCGCCAATCTAAGCCAGTCGTCCAACTGCTTCTTAGGCGAAACCGAACCGCTGACGGATGCAGAAGCAGCGGGCCGGATTGGATCATCAGAAGCTGTCATTGCCTCTGAATAGCGTGAACGGTAGTCCTGATTTGAGATTCGACGTCTCGTGACTCCCTCCTGCTCTCTGTTTCTGTACTTTTTTGGACGTTCTGTTTCCCACTCTCTCAACTGCTTCATCCCCATTCATTCAATATGTCATTCCTGTGCAGCAACTTTTAATACCTCTTCAATTGTTGTATAGCCAGCCAGAACCTTTTCCAATCCATCATCAATCAGGAATTTCATTCCCTGCTGACGGACATACTGCTGCAGTTCATCATTGGTTGCCTGTCTGGTAATCATCCTTCTCAGTTCCGGTGTTACCGTCAACAGCTCCTGTACAGCCATTCGCCCCTGATAGCCTGTATACCCACATTTTGCACAGCCTTTCCCTTTGGCCAGTCGGCGGGCATGCAGCTGATTTTCTTCTAAAAAGGCTGCTTCAGCTGCTGAAGCAGTCTCTTCTATTTTGCAGCCCGAACAAATAGTTCGAACCAAACGCTGAGCAAGTACTCCAGCCAAAGAATTCGCAACAAGAAAGGTATCTACACCCATATCCACCAGACGATTGATGGTACTCACAGAGCCATTGGTATGCAGTGTAGACAGGACCAAATGTCCAGTCATAGAAGCACGTATGGCAATCTCAGCTGTCTCACCGTCTCGGATTTCTCCGACCATGACAACATTAGGGTCCTGCCGTAAAATAGAGCGCAATCCACTGGCGAAAGACAAGCCGATACTGCTGTTTACCGCCACCTGATTGATTCCTTCCAGCTGATACTCCACAGGGTCCTCTACAGTAATAATGTTGACATTGGGTTTGTTCAACTCTCCCAGAGCGGCATATAAAGTAGAAGATTTCCCTGAACCTGTAGGCCCCGTAACGAGAATAATTCCATGAGGCTGCTTTAAAAGGTTGCGAAACTCTATCAGCATCTGAGTATTGAACTTAAAATCTTCCAGTTTTCGAATACCTACGGAACGATCCAATATCCGAATAACTACTTTTTCACCATGAATGGTCGGTAACACAGATACCCGAAGATCAATGATTTTATGTCCGTCTTTAAGCATTGCTCGACCATCCTGAGGCACACGTATTTCAGTTATATCCAGAGAAGAAATAATTTTCAAACGTGACGTCACTGCTGACTGAATATTTTTTGGCAGTATTTTCAATTCCTTCATTTCTCCATCTGTTCGAATTCGAACAGCCAGATACTTTTCCTGCGGATCAAAATGGATATCACTGGCTCTCCGGTCAATCGCATCATGGATCAATGTGTTTACCAGTTTGATAATCGGCGAATCGTCATTGCCCGTTTCACTGAATGCCGCACTTTCCTTTTCCGGCAGATCTGATTCAAGCAGACCTTCCATATTAATTTCTGATGGGTAGTCACGAACAATCAACTGTTGAATATCTGCCTCGTTTGCTTTAACCGGCTCAATCAACAATCCTGTAATCAAACGCAATTCATTTAGTGCAGCATAATCACCAGGATTGCTCATAGCTACAACCAAACGATTGCGTTTTCTTTTTATCGGAAACACACTATACTGTTTCGCAAAACTTCTTGGAATCAGCTCCAGTAATTGTTTATCCAGTGAACTATTGAAAAGATCAATGGTTTGATGTTTGATCGAGGAACGCTCACTGACAGGTCTGCTCCGATGTCTTCCAATTGGTCGCTCTTCTTGTCTCACATTGCTCTCCCCTTTAATAATCTATGGTTCCCACATAATCAAATGTTCTTGAAATGATCTGTGCAGCTTCTTTATCCGACGTATTTACCGGCATAACGATGACTACCTGACCATCCTCTGCAGCTTCAGCTTCAGCAAATGTATTAACTACCTCAACAGGAATTGCTGCACTCGTCATTTTTGTTTCTAAACTTGTTGCATCTTTTTTATTGAAAGGCTGAATAATCAGCTTACCGTTTAACTGACTTCTGCTGACACTGTACTCAATAAAGCTTGTATCAAACAACGCCAAGTCAGGCAATGTCTTTAAAGATAAATAAGAATTTTTTTGAATATCCAGATTGAACGGCTCAATGCCTGTATAATCGAGCTCCATCACCGCACCGTTTTTTAAACTGATACTGTTCCAGAAATCCTTATCCTTGTAATATCCGTTAAAAGAGGAAGCTGAATCATTTTCTGTCAATGCTTGCCGCCGTTCCGTTTTTGGCGAATCGATAAAGCTTTGACCACTGACAATCATCTTGGTTGCTGAACCGTCCAGTGTAACTTTTGAAGGTGTATTGGGATGGGTAAAAGTTGCTTCCTCCTGAAAATAAGAAAAACCATCTTCACCTGTCTCACTTGACAGCATTGCATTCGTCAACATAAAATTACCCGCAACCATAATTGTTCGAGTATCCCCCGATTCCGAATGGAGGGAGCTGTTTTCATTTATCGGTCCTGCAAACAAACTGGAACTGGCAATAACCATTGAACCTTTTAAAAACTCCGTCCACAAATTGTCTTTGGGATTTTTCCTGCCCGCCTCCACAGAATAGTTGGCAAAAGAAAAGTTTTCTGCTCCGGCAACTTTATTCACTATCAAATTCCCTTTTGAAAAAAGTACTCCTTCAGAAGAAACATTAGCCTTTTTTACTGTATTTGTATTGTTTATCAGCAGATTACTTGTGGTAAACTGACCTGATTCCAAAATAAATCTGGACTGCTCTTTAGGAAAGTCAATATATGTCCCAATCTTTGCAACAACCTGATCAACCTGCAGATAATTCAAAAGAGAAGCAGAGGGATTCGCTGCATTACTTAAAACAAGTAAATTATCTGTCTGAAGCTGACCTCCCCCAATCCCTTTAAGGGTTACACCGTTTTCCAGAAATAAAGACCC
This sequence comes from Enterococcus sp. CWB-B31, assembly GCF_020567645.1. Taxonomy (NCBI): domain Bacteria; kingdom Bacillati; phylum Bacillota; class Bacilli; order Lactobacillales; family Enterococcaceae; genus Enterococcus; species Enterococcus sp. CWB-B31. Next base: position 43,829 of record NZ_JAJDJW010000001.1, on the reverse strand, counting down.
TGAAAAACCAAGTTGTCCAATCGTTTTATTCCCTGTTGAAAAATCCAAGAAAAGTCCATCACGAATATCCTGTATCTGTCCGTTCATTTCGCCAAACTGAAAGCTGGAATAATTATTATAGGAAGTATAATCAAAGTACTGAACATCTGCTTGGTAACGATAAATTCGATCAACTTTTCGCATCCATTCATCGGCTGAAATTGTTTGGGCACTGTTGGGCAGATAATAGGAATAAAATACGTTGCGCCATACATCCAATGCAACAATTTCCTCATTTACCTCTACTTCATCCCACTGTATTTCATAAATATACTCACATTGAGCGGAAGCAGTTGTTACCGTCCCCTTCCTGTTTTCAGTGACCTCAACACTGATCGGAAAAGTCAGCTCAACATTTGTCACTTTCGCAAGATCAGTGGAGGACTGCTTCCAGCCGTAACTCCCTATATCCGTATCAAGTACATAGGGCAGAATCTTTCTGGCACTAAGATCACTGTTTTTAAACGTTGTACGGTAAGAAAACTGCTGTCCGCTGCCGAGCCCCTCATCTGAAAGTTCAAAATCACCAATCCAGCCGTTCACAAGGTTTCTCAGAACTATTTCGTCTGTTCCAAAGCTGCTTCCCGCTCCAAGTTCAGAAAGTTCAAGCTCTAATTTCTTTTTGATCTGGCTGCTGGCTTCCTGCAAAGCATATTCTTCAACATCCTTTGCCTTTTTCAAGCTGTCTACTCTTTCCATCTGGAAAAATACAGTTCTTGCCAAAATGAAAATGCCGCCGACAATCATACTGATCAGTAAAATTGCTCCAAGTGTATAGAGCAGTGCATAGCCCGCTTCATCTTTACCATCTCCCATTTCCAGGAACCTCCCCGCTCGCTTTCTCATCATCTCTGTAGGTCAGTACAAATTTCCTGCTGTAGACAATAGAAGCTTCATTTTCAGCCAACAGCTGTTCAAGCGCCCATAATCCTGCAGAGCTGTCGTAATAATCGCTGAATTCAATCTCTTCTTTATAAAAAAGAATGACTCCGCTGGTTTGAATACTGAATGTATCCCGATAGTTGGGTGTTGCGTAAATAGTCTTTGTAACTTCATTTTCATTTTTTTGCTGAATCAGTTTAATCTTGATATTCTGATCCTTTACATGATAACTGCTAGCTCGCTGATTGGAAGTATCTAAAATATCTGAAATGTATAAAGGATTGTCTCCCTGGTCAATCGACAGAAGCTCACTCATTTTATCTGCAGCAAGTATTTTGACAATATGCGCCTCTGACCAGTCGCTGTTAAACTTTCCACGATACCCTGCATCTTTATAAATATTTTCAATTTTACTGATTCCTTCCATTTGAGCAACCAGATTATTAGCTGTCTGCTGCAGCTCCAATTGTTGTCCCTGCAATACAGAAGCTCTGAAAATACTGAATAATATAGCGGAAAATAAGAAAGAAGCCAGCCCAAAAATGGTAATTGCTCCAATTAATTCAAACATTGAAAGTCCATTTTCATCCTGCAACAGCTTCCTCACTATATCCCTCCTATGATTCAACAACCCAGTTCACGTAAGTTTCCGTTAACAAGCTGCCATTTTGTTTGTCATAAATTAAAATATTCAAGCTTACACCATCTGTCCGCGGATTGTATTCGGAAACCCCAACCTTGTGATTCACAACAACTTTCACTAAAAAATCAGTTTCTTCATTAAAACGATCAACATATTGACCAATGTATAATTGATTCCCATCCGTTCTTAGTGATTCCGGCAAAAAATCTGCATCCGTCAAATGATACTTAAGCTTTTGGATAAAGGTTCCCCGCTCATCATCACTCAACGGCACTTCAATCTCTCCATACTTGCCCTTACCTGTCAGCACATCTCTTTGAATGCCGGAGTTATCCAGAATCAAATGATTCCTTCTAGCTATCTGTCCCTCGTCAAGCGACGCTTTGAATTCAATAAAAACAAATGAATTTAAGTTGGCAATATCCTGCAGCTGTGATTTATAAAGCAGCCATTCTTTAATGTCTTCACGAACAAAGATTGCTTCTTCTTTTCGTTTATTGAGCTTAATTGCCTGATTATTTTGATAAATCATTGATGCCAGAAACAAGAACGAAGTCCCCAACAAAACAATGGCAATCAGTATTTCCAGTAATGAAAAACCTCGTTCATCCAGCTGTCTGCTCCTTATGATCTCTGTCACAGCTGTTTTAACCCGCCCCTCTTTATTTTTCTTCATGATGAGCCATCTCGATTTTCCAGTTTTTTCGCAAACTATTCAGCACCGTTTCAATTCTATTCCTCATCGACTTCTGAACTCTCTGAAAAGGTATCATCAACTGTAGATGAAACGACTTGACTACCCATAATTTCTCTGGCAGGTTGTTTGAAAATAGACATTTTTTCTTCCGTCCAGTTTTTAAAAATGTAGGTTGTGGTCTGTGAAGGATCGGTCTCTTGACTGTTGCTAAAGCCAAATTTATAGGCAGCTTTCACTTTTTCTACAATCTCAATTGCTCTTGAATCAAGCTCAGTATCTGTTATCTGCTTTGCCTTCTCAGAAGGCTTGCTTTTCTTTTTCTCTATAACATTGCCATCAAAGGTTGTTAAATCATAGGCTTCAATCAATGCATTCAATTTGTTTCCATATTGTGTATCTGTTGCATATCTGCCGGTTAAAAAAGCCGTCACATCTCGATAACTTTCAGTATTGGATTTCCACGTTTTACTGTAGAAATTCTTATTACCGTCAATACCGTTTTTCAACAATTTCGCGTAATCTTCCAATGACTCTTTGTAGCTAGGATATTTTCTAAAGCTGGCAGTTATAGTAAACAAGCTCCCGTCTCCTGCATCTTCCTGAGTGAGGAAGCTGACACTTTTTCCGTCATACGCACCTTTGACACCAAATAAATTATAATTAGGTGCCTGAGAAAGACTGCTTCCGCCAGAACCTGTTTCTAAAATTGCCTGACTAATCATTACCGAAGCGTATAAGTCATTGTTCCATGCAATTTCCTGTGCAAATGAGCTGATCGAATCAATAAACTCGCCTGTGCTCTGATTTTTTACAACTGAAAACTCATAATTTGCCTCCACCTCTTCTGTTACAGCACTTCCTGGAAGAGACTCAGCTGCTTCCTCCTCCATTTGTTCCGCTGCCTCTGTTTGTGAGGTTTCTTTTCTGTTGGACTCTGTTGTTTGACTGGCAGAGCTTTCAGTAACAGAAGAATCTTCAGTGACCGAAGAGGTTGTAGTAGCTATCTCTTCTTGGCTTTCTCTAGACGGCTCTTCCATACTTGAAGATGCTGTGCTTTCATATGTTGTATCTGTTACATCTGTTGATTCTGTTGTATCTGTTGTATCTGTTGAAAATTCTAATGCTTCCAACCTGCTGTCTGTTGTTTCCTCTATATCTAAAACTGATAATTCAGCAGTATTCAAATCTGTTGATTCCATTCTTTCTGTCTCTTCTGTACTTTCAGTTGTCTGGTTCTGCTCCTGTGCCAAAATTCTGCCGGGTACATTTTTTACACCCAAAAACAGCAACCCTGCACAAATCGTCAGAGCAGTGAAATAATTCAATTTTTTATTCATAAAATTGTGTATCCTCCCTCAATTGCTGCAACTTTTCTTTACTTATCCGTACACGGGCTGCTTCTTCTTCCTTCCATAAAAATCTTTGATAATGACAGGCATTTATTCGAAAAAAAGTGGTTAGCATAATCAGCAGAACCATCAAAATTAAATGAGCCAATGTCACTTTTTCCTGAAAGTCAGTAAAATAGCAAAAATAAAATACGATAGAAAAAACAGTCAGTAATACCAGCGAAGCAACATAGTGCAGCCAGAATAATAGCGTGTATTGTTTTATCTGAATGTTACGTCTGTACATGTAAACAGACCTCCTCTCATTCACGGCTGCAACACTTTCAGCTTATTTAAATCAGAAGGTTAGAAAAAACTTTCATCTATCAACTATTGTTTATTGTCAGAATTTTCAAATAATTAACCCGAAAAAACATCTGATTTTAACAATTACCCTTACTAAAAAATAGTTTTCCATTTTTTAACATTCAACTACTTTCGTATGCAACAACAGCTGCACACCTTCAATCAATTAAATACTGAATTCCGGATTTAACATATAGCCTTTCAAACGGATCGTTCGAATAAATTCTGAACAGCCGGTATGATCTTCGACTTTTTTTCTTAAATAAAAAATTAAATTTGCAATGCGCATTTTGTAATCTTCTACTCCATTTTCTTTCCAAAGAATTTTATTTAGTTCCTCATAGCCAAACACTTTTCCGTGTTCACTATGCAAAGCATCCACTAAACGATATTCCAATCTGGTCAAACCAATTTCAATTCGGTCATCAATCATCATACTTTGACTGTGATTACGCAATTCTACTATTTGTTTAGCATTTTTTAGAGACTTTTCATCCTCACTCTTGACTTTGCAATGATTCACAGTATTTGCCAAAACTAGTTGGAATTCTGTCGGTGTACATGGTTTCTGAATTGTTCCATTTGCACCGAGCTGAAGATAAACCAGCCGATTAACATCAGATATTTTTTTTGAAACAACCCATATAAACGAATGCTTTTTATCTTTGATCTGTAAAATTAAATTACAGACCATTCCAACAAATTGTTCTTCTTCAGCATATATAACTACTGCATCAGTCTCCTTTGCCGTGAACAGTAAATCTTCTGAATCCATAAAAACAATCTCATGCTGCGCTTCTGCCAAGGCTCCGATATAGGATTCATCTAATTCTCCAGAAACATTTATTATTCCAACTGTGCACATTTTAATTCCCCCTGTATATGTACTCAAACACCTAATGCTACCATCGAATATAAGAACAAATCATTTCACCTGATAGCTGTTAATAGGTTGACAATCGTAGATTAATTTTCTTAAAAAGTAATTTTCTCCCTGTAATAAATCAAAATAGGCAGCCTTATTCTTCAAACTAATGTAGTCTGCTTTCATTAGTTTAACAAAAGGCTTACGAAACCATGGATAGAGATTAATTACGGCATTTTCTTCAATCTCTCTGCACTTATTCATCGTTAAAAATACATCACTATCCAAAATTGTCGATTTGATCTCCTCCACCTGATTTTTATACTTGTAGTTTGGAGTTTTTCCAACTGTTTTTTCTGATTGCATAGTTAGCTCTCTATTCTGCTTCCAAATTTTTTCTAAATATTTGGCTTTTTGCATTAAATAAGAGTATTCCCGAAAAGCAATATGTAAATATTCTTTATCCTCATCAGTTTCTTTTGAAGAGTTTAACTGACGGATGCCGCTATATATTGCAGCCCGCTCCATTTCTTCAATCAGAATCTCCAGCTTCTCATTTGCAATTCGCATCCGTTCTTTCGTATAATTACTTCGTTTAAGCTCTTCCTGATATATCAACAGCTGATTTTTCAAGCTGGTCGCTTCTCTGATAAAACAGGTAGCTTCTTCCTGCGGCTCTGAATAAAGTTCATTCTTGCTAATTTCTGTTTCTTGCGATGGGTGTATTAAAGATTTAGATAAAATACTTTGTTCAATATCTGAACATAAATTATTAACTGATTCTTTTGGACTATAAAACAGTTGTTGTTGGATACTGTCCTGCAGATGAATATCGTAAGTACAGCTAGTTTCACGATACACAACTGGAATAAAATCAACATAATAAATAAATCGATTATTTTTTTTCTTTGTCATTTTACACCTAATCCAGGCAAACTGAGGGAGTAAAACAGCTAGGTCTTGCATCAGCTGCTCCCAGTTCAGTTTTCCTGATATTATTGAAAACTCCATATGATGAACAAAGGTCATTATTTTTAACATAGAATGAAAACGCTGTTTGACTTGATCACATTCATACTTCCCCAATATTTCCCTGTTCAAATGGATTTTTTCACAAACATAACATAATTCGTCCAGCTCTTCTCTTTTATAGAGTAGCTCTTCTGTTGACGGGGCTAATGTCGGGTAAATGTTCACTTGCAGCTCTCTTACCTTCAATGGTAAAGTCCCCTCCCCGTATTTCCTGCTGACTTAGTTTCTCCGTTCTGATAATCAGCTGGTCAAACAGCTTACCGGATTCATTTTTCATTTCAATCAGCTGTTCCCGATGTTTCTCTGCCGCCTGTTTAATCAGACGTAACTCCATTGCAGCTTCTGTTAACACTCGTTGTGCTTCACTTTGTGCATTTTCACGAATTTGCTCCGCTTCCCATTGCGCACGTGTAATTGTTTCTTTTTGTTGTTCTTTTGTTTCAATAATAATATTTGCCAAATCATTTTTGAGTGATTCCTGCTGATGTGTTTTCCCTTGCAGCTCATGAATTCGCTGCTCCTGCTCGGCTATTTTTCTTTCATAAGACTGTTTGACAGAATCTACCTGCCTATCTTGTGTGCGAACCTGTCTTTTACGTTCAGACAGCTCATCTTCCAGCATCTCTATGCGATTCTTGTACTCTCTTAACACTGCCTCTGACTCGCTGCGAACCTGAGAAATTTCTTCATCTACTTGTTTTCTCAGCTCACTTACAGCTGCATCAGAGAGACTTTCTTTTTCAGTCAGTAAATTGGTCACATTATAAAGTTCTTCCTGTTTCACTTCCAACTGACCTGTCAATCGTTCCACCGTTTCCTCTAAATGATCAATCTCAAAGCGCAACTCTTCTTCTTCCTGTTTGGAAATGCCAGACTCAGCAACGCTCTGAACTTCTTTTTCCCGTTGTCTCTTTGTAGAATATTGCGACTGTCTATCATAGCTCTCTTCATCATATTCTTCGTCATCGTATTCTTCATACTCATCCTCGTACTCGTCCTCATACTCATCTTCATAAACATAGACATCATTATAATCTTGTTCCTCTTTACGCTTACCTAGTCCAAACATTTAGTGTCACCGCTCCAATCTTCTATCTTTTTTTTACAACATTTACAAACAACCTTAATTCTTTGCACCTCAGTTAAAACATTATTTCCTACAGCATCAATTTGTTACAGCTCAACTATTTTTTTCTTTCTTATCCCACTATTTTTTACAAAGTAAATAATTGACAACTTTCTTAATTCAGCTAAAATTGAGAAAATTCTTTCTAATTCCAATAGTAATGCGGGATTAAAAAAAATATGACCATTTTTCTGACGTGTTATACTGACCCGTAAAACATGGTATCGATTGTTGACATAGCCAGTCGCCTTGTTTCCATCAGTGAGTCTGTATATGTGTCCAATGTCATTTTTATTGATTGATGTCCAAGGATTTTGCTTAAACTGGCTACATCTATTCCTTTTTCTATGCACCTTGTAGCAAACGTATTTCTCAATACATGGAACTTGACATCTTTCAATCCGGCATCCTTTAAATTTCTTTTAAAATGATTCGTTATTGTTCTTGGTTCCACTAAACCAGTTGCACCTTCTATGACATATTCTGTAGCAGCCCTCTTATGTTTTTCCAACAAATATTTTTTTAGATTATTTGCCAGTGGAATCTGACGGATTGAACGGCTGGATTTAGGTGTCCCTTCTATCAATTTTGTCTTCGAATGCAAAGAAGACTCATCCAGCACTCTGGATACAGTTCGCCTAACGTAGATAAGCTCATTTTCTATATCAATGTCAGACCATTTTAAGCCGCTGATCTCCCCAATTCGCATGCCGGAATAAAGAGACAATATGACTGGTGAACATCCTTTCTCCTGAAATGCAACAAATTCCAATTTTCTCTGTTGCTCTATAGACAAAGCATGGACCTCTGTTCTTTTTGCTTTTGGAAGCTCTACAAAATCACAGGGGTTTTCCACAATATATGACTGACGTTTTGCATCATTCAAGCATTTTTTTACAATGCTGAATATATTTTTTATTGATCCTGCAGATAAATCTTTTTGTAGAATAAAAATAAAATTTTGTAAATCTTTTGTTTGAAGTTTTGTGAGTGGATAGTTTCCTAGAAGCGGTAATATATGCTTCTTAATCAAGCGGAAATAGTTAGAATACGTAGTAGGCTTTACCTGATTTTTCACCTGAGTAGTCACCCAATATTGAAGCCAGTCAGAAAATAGGTCATAGTAAGGATTAATCACTGCACTATTTTCAAGATGTTGTGCTTTTACCTTGAATAATTTTTCTTTCACCTCAGTGTATTTTTTCCCATAAACAGAACCATAGATGATTTTCCCGTTGCTGGTTCTTGCCTTTACGTATCTGCCTTCCCATCGGCCATCTTTTCGTTTATAGATATTCTCACCTTTTTTCGCCAATTGAATCTCCCCTTTTCTCCACTCATCACTAGTAACACTTGACAATTTTTTTGACGGCTCATTTTGTATTTTCCCTCCTTCTTTTTCTAAAAATTCTTATTTTTTTCTGAATTTACAAATCATAAAAAAATAAAAGTGAAATTTTTATGATTATCTTGACAAAAACTAAGTACATTGCTAAGATAATATCGACAAGTAATGAACAGATTGTAAAATTTTCTGTTGTAAATATTTATTTTAATAACATTTACATTTCCTAATTTTAGCTGAATTAAGAAATATGTTTCATTACTACCCTTGATTTAATAAGGTAGAAATCACACAACCATTTTTTCTTTCTCTCTCAAAAAAAAACATATTTTTTACAATTAAATACTCATTTAAAAATCATAACATTTTGAAAATAACACTTCAATTTTTATTTTATATGATACATCAAAAATTATTGAACACGAAAAACAAGTCTTGCAGAATGAATAACTTTGATTAAAGTCAGATAAATAACTGTTTTTTTCTCTTTATAAAGTACATAATACCTTTAAGTAAGTAATTTAATTCATTTTCATACAAAAAGCCCGGTGAATCTTCATTTATGAAGGTTCCTCCGGGTCTTTTAATTATTATTTCTCTACCAATATACTTGTAAAAGAAGATAACAAGACTTCAGTCTTTATATATCATCTTCAAGATTGAGACTTTTTACAAATTCCTATCAAAGAAGTCTTTCTCTTTTTTAAATAATTTTTTTCTCTAATTAATTATTGGACCATACTCATCATCTGAAATAAGCTCCAGCTATTCCGGTATGCCGACAGCTATCGTAATATGCTCAAACCGGCTATCCTTTGCCGCTCCATACCAATACTTCACACCCTCATGAGTGATAACTGTATCTCCGACCTTCAACACTCTGGCTTTCTAACCTTCTTCCTGATACTAGCCTCCTCCGCTCGCTACCAGTAAAAGCTGATAGCCATCTCAATGAATATGCCAGTAATTCCGGCAGCCCGGCTCAAAAGTCACATTTTACGCACCAACATTGACAGCCGAATCAGCAATCAATATTTGAAGATAACTTTGACCGATAAAATACTGGGAAAATACCCCATTTTTTTCTCCAACCGGAAAAATAATACCGTTCTTTATTTCTTCATTCTTTATCATCTATACTCCTCCATCTTATCTCTTCTCAAACTAAAATCATCTTATGCAGTCCATATTCCAGCCCTTGTCAGTTCACCTTACTTCCATTCGTCCAATACCTGTTGACGGACATCACATGCCCAAAAGGTATCATCAATATAAAACTGCGCAGTCCAGTCTGCATTCGGCTCGGCTACTCCCAGACTTTGTTGAGCATAACACTCGGGATCAGCCAAAATATCCATCAATAACCGGGCAACTGCCTCTCTGGCAACTTGCCTGCCCCTGACGGGCTCCGATTTTTGTGTCAAAACATATCTTTCATTATTTCTCTGATTGTAAAGCCATGTCATCCGTAGAATTGTATAATTGATTCCAGATTGTTCAATAATTTCAGCAGAAAGTTTTTGGCGATCTACCAGAGTATTTCCTGCTATCCGAGCATAGGAATGTCCATATCTGGCAATTAATTCATCATAAATTCCCAAAATAGAAGAGCAGATTAATCGATCTACTTCACAAATTTTCATAGCATTTAAAATCTGCTGTGTCGCTGCCGGAGAGTCCAGACTATTTAAATAAACAATATCCACTCCTTCCATTGCCTCCACCAGTATATTCCAATCAGTAAAATCACCATCAATAATTTTTTCTCTTTTTGGTTTTAATCGTGTTAACCGACGAGTGCCATTTCTCGCATAAAGAATCAGTTCGTCCTGCCGCTCATTCAAAATCCTTTTAGTGAACCGACGACTAATCTCTCCAGCAGCCCCCAAAATTAATATTCTCATAAACCTCTCCCTTCCATGTATCTATAAAATCTTCAAATATTTAACTTACACTGAATAGATTCCTTCAATACTTTCAAGAATACCCCCTGAAGTGAACTTTAGGTCAAGAGATTAAGAACAACTTTTTCAGTATATTTTCCTGGAAGGCATACTCTGGAAATTTTGTCTCACTGAAAAAAAGTAAATTTCTTGATTCAGGAAATAAAGGAAAAAAAACCACACTATACAGCAGTCTAAAAAATCCAATTTGTTTAGATAATTTACTATCCGGTCATTCTTTAATGACAATAATTAATAGGCATTTCCGATGTATTTATCTTTAGATTGATTTTATATTTGACATCCGCTTTGAAATTAACAAATTATAACAAAAATAAAGTTATATGTTGTTTCGTTATATTTACCATGCTATATTAAACTTGTAGAAAATCATTACTTATAGAGGAGAAGAAAAATGAAAATTGTTACCTCAGAAATCGCGCAACCTACTATATCCCAAAAGTTATTTCCAGTCGATTTGAGTCAGACGACTATGGAAGAAAGAAAAAATAATCTATTGACGAAAATGAAGGAACATCAATTGGATACTATTTTTATCTATGCGGACCGTGAGCATGGTTCAAATTTCGAATATTTGACTGGATTTATTCCCCGTTTTGAAGAAGCCTGTCTGGTTGTTCATTCAAACGGCAGTGCTTTTTTACTTTTAGGAAATGAAAATACAAAAATGGGCAGCTATTCCCGCATAGCTGCTGAAGTTATTCATGTTCCTTACTTTTCTTTACCTAATCAGCCGATGGAAGATGACGCCCCTTTCACCAGTTATTTGGTACAGGCCGGCATTCATGAAGACAGTCGGCTGGGGCTTATCGGCTGGAAAAATTTCACTACAGCTTATCAGGATAATCGATCACTATTTGATCTGCCGCATTTCATTGTTTCAGGACTGGAAAAGCTCGTTGCCAGTCCGGCTCAGTTAATGAATTATGCAGATTTACTGATTGGTCCTTCTGATGGTCTAAGAACCGTGAACAACGCAAATGAAATAGCACATTACGAATACGGTGCTGCCTTGGCTGGTCAATGTATTTTGACTACTCTAAATCGGATCAAGCTCGGTAAAACTGAGCTTGATCTGGCAGAAACACTGGCTGCTTCCGGACAGCCTCACAGTGTTACAACGATTTGTGCAACAGGTGATCGGTTCACAAACGCTGTACTTTATCCAAGAAATAAGCAGGTTCAGCTAGGGGATACCTTTTCATTAACAACTGGCTATAAGGGCGGACTATCCAGTCGAGCCGCCTATGTTGCTCAGTCTCCAAAAGATCTGCCGGCAGCTGTACAGGATTATGAAGAAAAAATTGCTCAGCCGTATTATCAGGCATTTGTTACCTGGCTGGAGACAATTCGAATCGGGATGACTGGAAAAGAATTATTTGACACAATTCAGACCATACTGCCAAAAGAAAACTATCACTGGGAATTAAATCCCGGTCATTTTACAGCAGATGAAGAATGGATGGCTTCTCCTTTTTGTGAGGGCTCAACCAGTATTCTTAAAAGCGGGCAGCTGTTTCAAATTGACATCATCCCTAAAGTAAAGGGGTACGGCGGAGTCAGCTGCGAAGATGGTATTGTACTGGCAGATAACGAGCTGCGTGCTGAAATCCAAAAGGAATATCCTGAAATGTGGGAACGTTTTTCCAAACGCAGAGACTACATTATTAACGAATTAAATATACAGCTTTCAGAAGACATTTTGCCGTTGAATGACATCGTGGCTTATTACAGACCTTTCCTGCTAAATCAAAATCTGGCTTTTTCAGTAAAAAAATAGGCTACTAGATTTCAGAGAAAATTGAATTTAAGAGCTCAGAAACAAACCCAACTATCACTAGTCTTAGAACAGTCATTTCTACAGAGGGTTTAAAATAATAATTTGAAGAAAAGAGGGAGAGAGAATGAACCAAAAACAGCGACAGGATTTAATCGTGGAAAGAATCCGAATGACCGGACAAGTGACTACCAAAGAATTGGCTGATGAATTATCAGTATCTTCCATGACAATCGGTCGGGATTTAAAAGAACTGGCAAATCAGCAGATTGTTGAACTGTTCCATGGCGGCGCTGTTTATAAAGATGCAAATTTACTGGAATACCCTATGTCCATCAAAGAAGATGTCTCTGTGGAAGAAAAAAAAATGATAGCTAAATACTGTAAAAATCTGGTAAAAAACGGAGATGCTGTCTTTATTGAAACAGGAACCACTACTCTGTTTGTTGCTCAGGAATTATTTTCATTTAAATACTGTAACTTTTTTTCTAACTCTCTTTTGGTTCTGAATGCTCTCTCAAAAATTGAAGGAATCATGCTCCACAGTATTCCAGGCAAATACAGAGAACTCTCAAAAGGCTTTTTAGGAATCGAAACAGCCAGTTATATTAGGAGCTATCACTTTGACATTTGCTTTATAGGTACTGAAGGAATTGATGCTCAAGGAAATGTTACTCTCCTAAGTGAAGAAGACACCTTTACGAAACAGGCAATTATGGCTCAGTCAAAAATAAATGTGCTGGTTGCAGACCATACTAAATTTGAAAAGACATTTTTTTGCAAGATTGGCAGCATCTGTGAGTTCGATTGGGTTATCACAGATTTGAATGAGTGCTCTGAGTTGTTTAAAAAACTGAAGCAGTTGAATCCCAACCTGATCTCTGTTTAAGTCAGAAAAATGAAAACAAGCAGAAACCTGAAAATAACATCAGATTTCTGCTTATTAATAATAGATAAATCATTTACAAAGTAACAGTTAAGAAAAATATCGTCAGTCATCACTTATATTCAAGTTCAGCTGCTTTTTATCCAATTTCACTCCTGCATTTTCCAGTTTCAAAACCAGCTCCTGAATATTTCCTTTAAAAATACAGCCGTCCATTCCGGCATTGATTGCTCCCTCAACATTTATCGCCAGATCATCAATAAAAAGGCATTCACTCGGAACCAGTTGAAAATGACTGCAAAAAGCCTGGAATATTTCGATTTGGGGTTTCAAAAGCTTCCATTCAGCTGATACAAAAGCACTATCAAAAAGATCCAACGCCGGAATTCTATGTTTAAATTCATGAAAGGCATGAGGAGCATTAGAAAGAATATATAACTTGTATCCTTGATCTTTCAGTTGTTTTACAAGAGGTTTCATCGCTTCATTCGGTTTGATTTCTTCGTGCCAGCAGTCAATAATTTCCAACACAGTATCATGAAGATTTTCCTTTACCCTGCTGCAAATCGCTCTGCCTAATTCTTCTTTGGAGATCGTTCCCCGATCATACTTAATCCATTCTACAGACAGAAAAATCTCATGAAGCAGCAGCTCCTGATATTCTGGAACATCTGTGAATCTCTTAATAAATTTTGCCGGAGCATAGTGCACCAGTACATTTCCTACATCAAATACAATATTTTTTATCATTTATCTTTTCCCTTCCTGTCATCTAATCAGCTAACAAATTTCCTCGTTGTAAAACGTGTCAAAAAAACTTTCAACTGTGTCGCTTGTTGAATCTCCTTTTGATACCTCTGCCTGATTTCTTTGTCTGACCTCACGAAACAGCTTTTGCTTCCCTTCAGCTTCAGTTAGAAATACCAAGAAGCAACTGCAGTCAGATTTTTCTTTGCAACGTCTGTCTGCTTCATGCCCACACATTATTAGAAAATTTTTCCAACTGATAAATCCTAATCGATAGCGGATATACATTGAAGCAGTATAATAGTCCATTCCTCCAGATAATTCCCCAAAGAGCAGGTCATATATGTATTTTCTAAACACCTGAACAGCAGCTTAATTTTTGTTAGTAAAGACCAAATCCAACAGCCACTCTTCTGGAGCTTCAGACTTACCACAAGCTAGTATTGCCATCCAAAATAAGAACGGGAATCAATTGGTTCTGCATTTAACATTTCTACAATTACAAGCAGCTCCTGTTTTGAAAACACCATTCTCATACCATATTTCCTCATAAACTAAACTTATAAACTAATTTTTTCGGTTCAATTGTCATTTTTTGTTCCTTGATAATTTAATGACCGTTCATTTGCTTGGTTATTGTGTAATGTTCTAGAATTGTATTTGGAAAGAAGTTGCAGAAAAATACTATTTCTCCTTAACGAAACCGTTTTTACCAGAAAATAGCTCTTCCATCCGATTGATCGAAAAATAAATTAATCGATTCTTCTCTCATAGCTACTTTCCATTATATATCATTCTACACTTTTTGTTTAACCATCCGAAAAAACTTTAACATCAATTAATGCTGAGTCTAAATCAATTATCTCTGTAAGCAAAACTACTTGGTGATTTTTGTCAGTCGCTCACTTATTTTAAGCTGGAATCCATCCTCTAATTCTTTTCACTCATTCAACCGGTCGAATTTTAGAACACTAATTTTCAGTCATTCTGTCAATGTTTCCGCTATTCCTGATATAATTAATGAAGCATACAAAAAGGAGGAAACTAGATGATTTCTCACTATCTCTTCCTGTTTCCCGCAGATCCACTCAATACAAGCTTACCGGATGAGGACTATAAAAAAGAATATGATGCAGCAAAACAATATTTTAATGTTGGCTTGCTGCAGCTGGAGCCATTGATGGAATCAAACAAAGTAAAATTGAGTCGTCTCCTGACTGAAAACGAGATAATCGTCTATCGAGGATGGATGCTGACACCTTGTCAGTATGACCAGCTTCAACAAGCCGTTGAGCAACAGGGAGCTTCGATGTTGACCGCTCTTTCAGAGTACAAAAATACTCACTTGCTTCCAAGCTGGGCTGGTATGCCTCATATGCTGCAGACGAATTGGACAGAGAGTTTATCAGAAACAGCCTTGATTAATCTACTTTCCCACTTCAGCGGTGCAGTCACCGTAAAGGATTTTGTTAAAAGCAGAAAGCATGAATGGCACGATGCTTTTTTTGTCCCTGATGTGTCCGATACAACACAGGCCTTGAAAGTAATCAATACATTTATTGAACGTCAGGAAAAAAATTTAATGGGCGGTATTGTTTTGAGGGAATTTGTTGAATTGATGAAAATTGGAGAACATCCTAAAAGTTATACACCAATTTTTGAAGAGTATCGAGTCTTTTATTGGCTAAATGAACCGATTGCATTAATAGATTATTGGCATAATGATTCTGTACAGCTTTCGGAAGAGGAAGAGCGGTTTATCAAACAACAGGGAAAGAAAATACACTCTCCTTTCTTCACAGTCGACTATGCTAGAAAAACAACTGGCAAATTGATCATTATAGAGATAGGCGATGGACAGGTCTCAGGGCTTCAGGAACATGATGAAGAATTTTTTTATGCAGAATTATCAAAGAGACATAAATTTTATAAAGACTAAGAAAAAGAGGTCGAGACAAACACCCATGAGGGCGATCGCCCTCATGGGTGTTTGTCACATCTTCTTAAAAATGCAAAGTACTTTATTCAGCTGTCTTTCTATCATTTACAGGCAAATTTTATTTACGTTCTAATACCTACAATATATGCTCCGTCCGCTCAATAATATCATCCTGTGTTGCTTTGGACAGAACATTGAAAAATGCTGAGTAGCCTGCTACCCGAACGATTAAATCCCGGTATTTTTCAGGACGTGCCTGCGCATCCCGCAGTGTGTCTTTTGAAACAACGTTGTACTGAATATGATAACCGTGCAATCGATTGAAGAAAGTTCTCAGCAGCATAACCAGTTTCATCCGATCCTCTTCTTTTTCCAAAACCTGCGGGGTTACTTTCTGATTCAGCAATACACCCCCGGTAATTTCTTTAGTTGGCAGCTTCGAAACAGTTTTCAGTACTGCAGTTGGTCCATTTTTATCCATGGAGTGAGAAGGAGAGCAGCCTTCCGCCAAAGGAGTTGAAGCGTTTCGTCCGTCAGGCGTTGCCATCGTTCCCCTTCCCTGTCCAACATTGGCTGAAATTGATGAAGTTCCTGCATATCTTGTACCACCGATTGGTCCTCTGCCAAAACGGGTATTCGGATATTTTTTCACCTCATCAATATAGCTGTCATACGCATCAACAACCAGCTGATCCACGTAATCATCATCATTACCATATTTCGGTGCTTCTTCCAATAATAGTTTTTGAATTACCTGTCCTTTTTCTTCGGCAAAGTCCGTCATTAATGCCTCCCAAAGCTCTTTCTGAGTTATCTTCTGTTCTTCAAAAACCAGCTTTTTAATTGCTGCCAGTGAATCAGCCAAATTAGCAATCCCTACCTGCAGTCCTGAAATAAAGTCGTAAACGGCACCGCCTTCTTTCAACGTTTTTCCTCGTCCAATACAGTCTTCTGTCAGCGCTGAGCATAAAACATCTGGGACATCCTCTTCCAAAACCATATCACAGCTGTTTTCAATAATGACACTATGTTTGGTGAAATCACGAATCACATGATCCCAGGCTTTTTCCAACTCTTCGTAAGAGGTCATCTCTTCGAAATGTCCCAATCCTTCAACCAGTTTAGTTCCTGATTTCGGATCAACACCATTATTCATCGCAATCAGCAATGTTTTGGGGAAGTTAATAAAGCTCATACCCGTACAGCGATAGCCCCATTTTCCCGGAACTGCTGTTTCCACACAGCCAATTGCACTATAATTATAAGCATCCTCCTCTTTTATTCCCTTTTCAATAAAGGACGGAATAATAATCTCATCATTGTTAAATGCCGGCATCCCGATACCAATTCTAATCACTTCCACACATTCCCGCATAAACCTATCATCCAGTCCTTTATGATAGCGAACAGTTAAATTAGGCTGCGGCAGCTTGGTCTGAGCCACACTGCGCAATATCAGATAGGATAATTTGTTTACTGCATCTTTTTTCTCTGTTGTCTGTCCGCCAATCGTTACGTTTTGATACAAAGGACTTCCGGCACTGAATTGCGTATGCGACCAGCTGCGGATTTTATTAATCGTAATCGTTTTAATCCAGAGGTTAGTCAGCAGCTCCACAGCAGTTTCTTCGGTCATTTTTCCCTCAGCTAAATCTTTTTCCAGCAGTGGATTCAAATACTGATCCATTCGACCATAAGAGAGTGAGTGACCATTTGATTCAATTTGTAAAACCAGCTGAATCATCCAAACAGACTGAATCGCTTCATAAAATGTTTCTGCCGGCTCATAAGGAACCTTTTTCAAAACACGCGCCATCTCCTTTAATTCAACCGCTCGTTCAGGTGATGACAACCTCGCCTTTTCCTCTGCCAGTTTTGCATACCGCAACGCAAAATTTTGAACAGCATCCAGCGTAATTAGAACTGATTCATAGAAATACAGTTTCTTCTGATTTTCCAAAACTGTTAGATCCAATTCCTTCATTAATTTTTCCACACGTTCCCGATAACCCTTCAATCCGCTCTTAATAACTGTTTCATAACTTACTGCAATATGTGCATCTCCGGAAGTGATATTTCCTTCTGCCTTGATAATACCCAAATCATAAAATACACGACTGGCTGGAGGAATCGCTGCCAGACCTTTTTCTTTTGTTGTATTGTGCTTCCAGTAATCAGAAATGGAACGAAGCTCTTCTTTTGTTTCTTCAGTAATATAAAAAACATCCCCATCACGTTGTTCAAATTCGTCCAATTCTGCAATTACCCAGTCCATCGCATATTCCGGAAAAATCGGTGCCGACCGATTCGCAGCAGCCTGATTTCCTGCCAGCAGACTTTCATCTTCAATGTATAATGTCATGTGCTCAAGGATATTTTTCAACATATATGCCCGTTTTAAAACCACCGGCTGATCCTGATATTCTTTATATGCCTCAGTAGTTAAAAGGGCGCGCTCTGCACAGACATAAGGCTTTGTAGACAAGACACTTTCGCGGTATGCTGCCATTCTGGGAGTCAGCTCCCCAAAATAGGATCGCGGTCTCTCTTTTTCTATTACCGTATTCACTTGAATCCCTCCAATCTATTTTCTTTTGAAACGAAAATTAGTTTCTTTTGAAACGAATATATCATTATTCAATTGAAAATTCAATTCCTGTTTAGAATTAAGATAAAGTTGCACATATGTGCAAAAATAAAAAAGCATCAAATGATGCTTTTTATACAGCCACTACCTCAATCTGTCTTTTTTCTAATAACTGCTTCTTCTCTTTAGTAATTGCCTGATCTGTATAAACTAGAGAAACCTCATCAAAGCCAAACTCAGCAACTACACCTTTTTGCATAAATTTGCTTGAATCCGTCAGCACAATGGTCTTGTCAGCATGTTCCGCCATCATTCTTGCTGCATCACAACGAGTGATATCGCTCCCAGTGAATCCCCGCTTTTCGTCACAGCCGTCAACGCCGACAAACAACTTATCCACGTGAAAATTTTCCACAACTTTCTTTATCAGCGGTCCAACATTAACCTGTGATTCCTTTTGATATTCTCCGCCTAAAAGAATAATTTTTACACTTTCCGCTTTGCGGATATAAGAAGCAATAAAGCTTGAATTAGTAATAATTGTGATATTATTTCTGTTAAATGCCAATTCCTCTGCCAATAATGTACAGGTTGATCCTGATTCAATCATAACGATCTCTCCATCAGAGACACTCTTTGCAGCTTTTTTGGCAATTTTCAGCTTTAAATCATAGTTCTTAGCTAAGCGATAATTGATATCTGCTTCATTATTCAGCAGAGCAAAACCGTGCTGACGGTGAAGTATCCCTCGTGCTTCCAGCTTGTCCAGATCTTTTCGAATCGTTACCTTTGAAACATTTAACTGCTCAGCTAGTTGATTCACTTCTATTTTCTTTTGACTGCTTACTATTGAAATAATATCTTCTTCTCTCGACATAAGATAAGTCCTCCTGTTTTCATTAGTTTATCACAGCCATTCGGTTATCTCAATCCAACAAATTTTATTTTCGAAACTAAAAATATTTACGAATGAAATTACATATGTTAAAATCGAACTGAAAAACAGGAGGGAAAAGTAATGAGTGAAACAGCATGCATATTCAATATTCAAAAATTCAGTATTCATGATGGCCCCGGTATTCGAACTGTTGTTTTCTTTAAAGGCTGTCCGCTGAAATGCTACTGGTGTTCAAATCCAGAATCACAGTGCGGTGAACCTGAACAAATGTGGAATAGCCAAAAAAAAGAGACAACAATTATAGGAGAATATAAGACAATCGCTGAAATTGTCAATGAGGTCATGAAAGACGAACCCTTTTATGAAGAATCGGGTGGTGGTGTTACGTTGTCAGGCGGAGAAGTTTTGTATCAGGCAGTCTTTGCAACTGAATTACTAAAAGAGCTTAAAAAGAAAAATATTCACACCGCCTGTGAGACAACCGGTTATGCAAAAACTGATGTTTTTGAAGCATTTATCCAGCATGTTGATTTATTATATTTTGATGTAAAGCATTATGATTCAGCCAAGCATAAAAGCGGCATCGGTGTACCGAATGAACTGATTTTAAAGAATTTGCAGACAGCAGTTCGCACGCATGCCGGACTCGTAGTTAGAATTCCGGTTATTCCCTTTTATAATGATAGTCTGGCTGATGCAGAAGAATTTTCAAAGCTATTCAATGAAATGGGCGTTAATCAGATTGAACTGCTGCCCTTCCACCAGTTTGGTGAAAAAAAGTATCAATACTTGAATCGGGATTATGCAATGCATGATATTCCTCAGCTGCATACAGAGGATTTGTACACCTATAAAGCAGTGATGGAAGCTGCCAATATTCAATGTCTGGTCAGATAAAAAAGTGTTTTACCTCGAGATATCAAGTATCATGTGCTCCTGCGATTACTCGTCGCAGTTAAGTTCATGCACGTGCTCCTGCAGTTACTCGTCGCAGTTAAGTTCATGCACGTGCTCCTGCGGTTACTCGTCGCAGTTAAGTTCATACACGTGCTCCTGCGCTTCTTACGAATGCTCGAATCATACAAAGACGGGAACACCGTCTATTCGTTTTTTAGAGCATGCGACATAGTCTTGTCTTTCATCTTTTTACTACAAAACAGCCTGAATTCCCCTCAACAGACGTTCTGTTCCTTCCAGTACCTTCTCTCGGGGTGCACCAAGGTTCAGACGCAGATACATACTTCCTTCTGCTCCATAGGTTTCTCCTCGCATAATCGCTACTTTTTCCTGTTGAATAAGCACCTTTTGCAGTTGATCCATGTTAACCGGTAAAGTTGTCAAATCAAGCCAAGCCAGATAACTAGCTTCAGGTATATACGATGAGATGAATGGATGATTCTTCAATTGTTCATGCATCACCTGAAAATTTCCATCAATATAATGATTCAGCTCTTGCAGCCACAGCTCCTGATGTGTATAGCAGTCCTGCAATGCCAACAGCCCGAGATAAGGAACAGATGATAAACCATCACGACCTTTTAACACAGTCAAAAACTGATCCCTCAATTTTTCATCAGGAATCACACAATACGAACAGCCTAATCCGGGTGTATTAAATGATTTTGAAGCTGAAGACACCAACATAACCGGTACTTTAATCTGCTTAATAAATTTTAGTACTGGAAGATGATCAATGCCCGACCGTCGAATATCCATATGAATCTCATCACTGATCAGACCAACCTGATAACGATTACACAGATCAATGATAGTTAAAAGCTCTTCTTCCGTAAATGCTCTGCCAGTTGGGTTATGAGGATTACATAAAAGAAAAAGCTCCGGCTGTTCTGTTTTAAATGCTTCTTCAAGTGTTGAAAAATCAATATCAAACCGTTCATTTTTTATCAGACTAACTGAGATTAACTGCTGATGATTCTCTTTGATAGTATTAAAAAAGGCATCATAACAAGGTGTCAGCGTGACAATCTTTCCCGCTCTCTTTGAAAGCAGCTGCAATGCTGTAGATAAGCTGTAGATTACGCTGGGACTGTAGACAATCCAGTCATCTTTCAGCTGTGTGTGAAACTGTCGGCGGAACCAACCGCTTATAGCTCCTTTAAACTCTTTATGATTCCAGCGGGTATAGCCAAAAATCCCTTTTTCTACAGCTGCATTCAACACTTGCTTCGTTCCAGAGGGAAGCTCGAAATCCATATCTGAAATAGAAAAAGGCAGTAAATTTTTCTCCCCGAAACGATCCTGAATATAGTCCCACTGTGTAGAATAGGTTCCGTATCTGGAGATTACTCGATCAAAATTTGTCATTCAACTCACCCAATTTCTTTTCAAAATTTTCAATATATCGACAAATCAGCGTAACGGCATTTTCACAATCTGACAAATGAACCATGGAATTCCATGAATGACAGTAGCGGACTGGAACACTTATAACAATTGTTGGTTTTCCTTCATAAAGTTGAATGGAGCCGGCATCTGTTCCACCGCCGGTAAACTGATCAAATTGATAAGGAATCTGATTCGACTCAGCTGTTTCCTTCAACGCATCTGCCAAAGTTATATCGGCAAGTGCCGTTTTATCATACAGACAGATACCGGGACCTGCTCCTAAAATACGGGTTTTGGTTGAAGCAGCCTTCGGTGTATCCTTCCCGTTTGCTACATCGATGATCAGATTAATATCTCCCCGAACCTTCGGTGCAGCCACTTTTGATCCCCGTGTACCTGCCTCTTCCTGAGCCGTCGCAACACCCAGAACTTCGATCTGAGCCAGTTCATTCTTGGAAAAATAATCCATAACACCAGCCATTACACTACAGCCTACACGGTTATCCAATGCTTTTCCTGTAATGAAGTTACCTGTTGCCGTTTCCTGAGCAGCTGTATCCGGTGTGATCATATCACCAATCTGAATTCCCAGATCTGCTGCCTCCTGCCGACTGCCGGCGCCAAGATCAATATACATCTTATCAACCTCAACAACCCTGTCATCCATCACAGAACCTTCAGACAGCGTTCCGACAATTCCAATAAAAGTCTGTCCGGTTTTTCTCGAAGTAATGCGGACTCTCTGACCTAAAATGACATGTCCCCACCAGCTGCCGATTGGCTGAAAACGAATAAAGCCAGCCGAATCAATCTCTCTAACGAAAAAGCCAACCTCATCCAGATGTGCATAAACAGCCACCCTTTTTTTCTTCGTTGTCAAATCGCCAAAATAATAATTTTTAAACGTATCCTTAAATGAAGATTGTTTGATAATCGTTGCCAGATAATCACCCACTGCATCTTCTCTTCCCGCAATTCCATCCAAATTTGATAAATAAAGCAAATGATCTTTTAGTTCCATTCGAGTTCCATCCATTCTTTGCTTGTTTGTGTAAAGCTTTTTACTCTGCCGTCAGCTGTGATAAAAATATCATCTTCGATCCGAATACCGTAGTCTCCTGGAAAATAAATGCCTGGTTCAACAGTAAATACCATTCCTTCACGAATATTGACAGCGCTGTCCTGATTAACCACAGGATATTCATGACAGGACAGACCAATACCATGTCCCAGTCCATGTGAAAAATACTCGGCAATTCCTGATTCTTCTAAATACATTCGAGCAGTTTGATCAATTTCCTTCAGCGTTTTCCCAGTCTCAATCGCCTGAATCGCCTGTTTTTGAGCGTTCAAAACCTGTTGATATGTCTCCTTGATTTTATCAGCTGCTTTTCCCAATGCAAAAGTCCGTGTCATATCAGAATGATAGCCATGATACATGCAACCAAAATCAATCATAATCAACTCATCCGGCTGAATAACTTTTCGGGATGCATGTGCATGAGGCAGGGCTGTCCGGTTCCCTGATGCCACAATGGTCTCAAATGCAGGTCCTTGACTGCCGATTCGCTTACTGTAGTAATCAATTTCATTGGCAACATCCAACTCAGACATACCTGGTTTAATAATTGTTTTGATATACTCAAACGTTTGATCTGCCAACATCGCAGCCTCTTTTAAATACCTGATTTCTGTCGGCTCTTTAATCATCCGGAGCTGTTCAATCAGATGGATGGTCTCAATCAGTTTTCCCTTCTGCTCAGAAATGACTGCTTCAAGTTCAAGATACATTAGATAAGAAATGGATGACCGTTCAAAGCCGACACTGCCATCTCCAACAATTTCAGCCAGATACTGCCACTGATTTTTTTGCGGTGTTGTTGTAAGAATACAGATATTTTCTGTCTGCTGTTCTGCCTGTTCTGTATAGCGTCCATCAACTAACAGATATTCCCGCTCATCCCCCACAACTAAAAGTCCATTTGAACCAGTAAAACCAGACAGGTACCGGTAATTGATTTTATCACTTACTATCAAAAAATCGATCGAATAGTTTTCATGCATTATTTTTTTCACTTGTTTTAGCCGTTCATTCATCGGCTGCACCTCCTTGCTTTAAAACAGAATGAGAATAGAGGAATGATTACCGAAAAAGCAACCCTCCCTCCACCTCATATTTTATTCCATTAGAAATCTAAATCAGACAGCAATGCCTCATCTTCTTCACTTAGGATTGAATGACTCTCTTTTACATCTTTTTCCTGCTCAAGTTCCTGACGCTCCAACACTTTGAAAAACGGCAGATATAAAGCAAAAGACAGACCAATTTGAACCAGCTGAATAATAATTGCCCGCCAGTCAAAGCCAGTCAGAAATCCTTCCATGAAGACCGGTACATAAGGCGGATCAAAAATCGGATAATTCAGCCAGCCCAGCTTCATGCAGATCATTGGAATCATCCCCACAAAAGCACCGCCAAAGATAAACGGGATCATTAACACCGGATTCAAAATAATCGGCACTCCGAAAAGAACAGGCTCATTAATCCCAAATAATGAAGGCAGAAGCGCAACCGCTCCGACTTTTTTATATCGTAGAGATTTGCTGACAAGCATGGCTATAACCAGACCCATTGTCACACCGGAACCAGTAAAATTTGCGAACGCGGATAACGTTCCTCCGGTAATAACGTGCGTCAGCGGCTGACCTGCTTCATGTGCTGCGATATTTTCTGACAGATACTGAACTGCGATCGGCGATAGAATAGGCGACAACACGGCTGAATGAATGCCGAAAAACCAGAAAACCAAACGCAGAACTAAAACAAAGTAAATGACCCCTAATGAATCCAGTCCACCAATTGCCGGTGCTAGAAACTCCATAATAACCTGCGGCAGCAGAACCCCGCCCGTCAGTGCATCCGTAACCGCTCGAACTGTAATAAACAAGACTCCAATGGTTGCTGTCGGTGTAATCAGTTCAAAGGAACTGGAAACAAAATCAGGTACCCCTTCCGGCATCTTGATAACAAGCTTATGCTTTGTAAAAAACTGATAGATTTTAACACAAATAATAGCGATAAAAATTCCTGCAAATAGTCCTTTTGAATCCAGATAGGTTGGAATGATATTTCCATTCTCATCCACATCCATCGCAACCAGTAAAAAACCAATTGCCGACAGAATCATGGACCCAATCGTATAGAGTTTCCATTGTTCACTCAGAAAATAAGCAATTGCCAGCACTGCATAAAGACCCACCAACCCTAATGACACTTTTGATAAAAGACCGAAAATGTAGCCGTACTGCTCAAACCAGTTTTGAACAGGTGCTGCATTAATAAACTCTGGAATCGACGGAAAAATTGCTGCTACTGAGCCTAGTAATAAAGCTGGTGTTAAGACGACCATTCCCTTTTTAATGGCAGTCAGATAAGCATTGTTATCTACTTTGTTCGCAACCGGTACAAGGGTCCTGCGAATAAATCCTTCAACTCTGTCAAAGGCCGATACTTTCTGTTGTTCCATTTTCTCTCCTCCAAATAACAAATTTATTGATTTTTGCGGTAAGCTAATATTGCCTGTTTCATGACTGTCGCTCCATCCATTGATCCATAAATATCAGATGTAAGCAGAACAGCAGGTTTATTCAGTTTGTCTGCCTCCCCTTTGATGAACGCATATTTGTGGCTGAGCTGAGGACCAACCAAAATAACATCGTACTCATTAATATACCGATCCAGCTTATCCACTCCGATGGCTTCCATCGGATAGTCTTCAATTTCAAGCTTAGCTGAATCCTTTACTACTTTCTTCATGGCTTCCATCATCATGGTTGTTGAAAAACCACCTGCACAGACTAATAACGTTTTCATTTTTTTCATCCTTTCTTACGCTTCAAGATTTTTCTCTTTCAACATCCCTATCATCTCTTCGATCAGATCTCTTGCAAGCAGACTATTCATCAGATGGTCCTGAGCATGAACCATCAATAATGTTGTTTCTGTTTTTTCTCCATTAATTTCTTTGGTAATCAATGCAGTTTGTTCTTCATGGGCTGTGATACTCTTTTCCTTTGCCTCCTGCATCTTTACTTCCGCTTCCTCAAATTTTCCTTTTCTGGCCAGACGCAGCGCCTCAAACGCAGCACCTCGGCTGTCTCCGGCTGAAGATATAATCTGAAAAATACTTTTTTCCTGTTCTGTCATGTCTGCTTATCCTTTCTTAATCAATTCTCTTAAATAGTGAGAAAAGTCCTGATAGTTCTTAATGCCGTTTAAATTCTTCTCCAAATTTTGATCATCAATCATGCGGATCATCAAACGACTGATTTCCTTGTGTAAAAAGAGATGTCCGTTTTCAATATTAATCAGAAAAATTAACCGGACAGGCTTCTTTCTGTATGTTAATCCCGGTCGAAGCAGTATAACATCAATACATTCTTTCAGTGCTCTGGCCTCCATCGGGTGAGGTCCGGCAATCCCATTTTGATAAATCGTATCCAACAGCTTTTCCCGCTGCAGAACCAGCTCTGTATACTCAGCCGCAGCATACCCATCATCCTGCAGCCGTTCTGCCCTTTTTTTCAATAAATCAAGGTAACTCGTTTCTTTTGCAATACTAAAATTCTCTTTCGAAAAAAGTGACAACAGCTGATGATCAACATCCGTTTCCAACAGCTGATTTTCCCGAATCAGCAGCAGATCATTTTGAATTTTTTGAATTTCTTTTTCTGTCAGCAGTGCCTGTGTATAAATGACAGGTATTTTAGTAAATTTCTGTTCAATTGGTACCGTTGAAATAATCAGGTCAAAATCTTCGTCAATTTCATTGCTCTCAATGATCGAAAACGTCTGAACCTCTGCATTGGCAAAAATCTGTTCCAGTTTGGTTTTCAAAAAATAAGAAGCCCCTCCGCCAGTCGCACAAATGACAGCAATTGATCGATATCGCTTAATCTCTTTCTGAGATGTCTTTTCCAGACTTGCGGCAAAGTAAATTGCTAAATACCCCATTTCATCCTTACTGATTTTCACTTCGACATTATCACTAATCAGTTGAATAAATTCATAGGTAATTGTAAATACATTGGCATAGCGGGTATACACATCTTCAATAATCGGATTTTCCAGCTGATGTCCACCGTAGAGCCGCTGCAGCAGCGGCGCCACATGAAGAATCAGTGCACCGCTCAATTCTTCATCATGACTGAAAAAAGTGTGGTATTTATGATCAATCACTTTCAAGCTTTGCTCAATATATCTGCGAAGATCATCATATTTGGTCAGCTCATTAACGGCTAGCATTTTTCCATAAAGCTGACGAGTCAAATAATTTTTTTCATTTCCCGGGAGTTGAATCCCCAACTCAGCCTTCAGATAAGCCGCAATTTGATCTGTGAGATTTTCATATTCTGTTGATGCTTCGTCTTGTTCCTGTACTTCTTTCAACAAGTTATTCTGTCTGATACGAAATCCCAAAAGCACCACATGCTGGACCAGATTATCCAAGACAAGATCGTTCATTTTGATTTCAAACTGCTGAATCTGCTGAATCAAATAGGCTTTAAACCTCTCTTCATCAAAAGCGGAAAGAAATGCCGCATACTCTGCCGTAATTTTGGGCTGAGTGATTTCATTACGGAGCAGTTGAATGATCAGTGCTCTCCGGTTTTCCTCCGAACCAACAACTTTATATCCATAATGAGGTTTTGAATACAGGGTCAGACCATCCAGTTCAAATTCTGTTCTCACTTGATTCATATCTTTTTTCACAGTTGAAACACTAACAGCCAGTATATTGGATATCTGAGTCATTGTCAGATAGTCATTTGCAAAAAGCAGCAGTAAAGCAATATTTGTTTTACGTGAATTCGGATTTAAAATCTCTCGTTCATTTTCTGCAGAGAGTTGAGTGAAATAGTTGTTAAATGCTGGATGGTCAAATATCTCCAGACCGTATCCCAGCCCCCTCTTGTTCGTAATCTGAAAGCCATGACGACTTGCTGCGGCATTGATCAACTTTATATCACTGGAAATGGTGCGAGGTGAGACTTCGAATAAATCCGCCAGCTTCAACAAGGACTGACGACCGGTACTGGCAATCAAGTACTGAATGATTTTTTCTTCCCTCATCTGTTTTTCCTCCTCGTATAGTCATAAGATAACTTGAAACCGTTTTATTTAAAACAGTCTCTTTTTCAATTTGAAATGGAAATAAGTAGCTTATATTCCTCTGTCGGTATTGTCTCCTTTATCTTAAAATTTTTTTGTCGAAATTTTGCGGGCTTTGTTCTGCATATCAACAGAATTTATCCCCCTCTCTGTCTATTGTCGCTTGTAATTACTCTGACAGTCTGAGAGAATAAAACAACAAATACTATAATGAATATATCCAGAATATCGTTGTTCTTCGAGTGAAGCAACCAAAGAGGATAGTCTCTACACATCAATGAAAAGTACTTGATTACAAACAACTTATGTTCACACAAGGAGTTATATACATGAAAAAACCTCATTACACCATACAGCTACCTGAAGAAGTAGTTCAGGAACTGCAGCTGAAGGAAGAAGAACCGCTTCAGATAAAAATTGAAAACAAGAAAATAATTATTGAACCGAAACGTACAAAAACAGAAAGACAAGCTGTTTCACTTCGCTGGTTTTTAATTCCGTCTTTACTGGTCAGCGTGATCTTTTTCGGCTTTTTTTATGAACAGGGACGGTCCCACCTCTTGCTTACAGGGCGTATTTCCATTGCTGCTTCAGTTCTTATTTTGGGACTTTTAAGCGGCATATGCTCCTTTATTATTTTTTTTGTTAAAGGGAAAAGAAAACAGCTTTTTTCATTTAAAGACATTTACTGGCGAAACTTCCTCACCATACTAATTTCTTTTGTGATCATTCTTGCATTGGTTTTACTGGGATTTTTCTGGCTTTTGGGAATTCTTTTTGAAGGAGCCAGCTTTGATCTTTTAACAGCGACATTTATCTTTTTTGTGTTTGTTGGAATGATCAATTACCTGATGATTTATTTTGCACTAGCTATCTCACCAGCACTGATCACAACTCTGCTGATCTCCGTCATCATCGGCGGTGTATTGATGTCAATGGCTGCAAATGGACAGCTTCAGTGGTGGCAGTACAATTTCAGCTTTTTAGGAACCAGCAATGCCAACAGCAGCTGGCAATTTAATCTAACGCTGATTATTTCTGCATTGCTGATGATCGCACTGATTGACTATCTCTTTGTTTCCCTGCAAAAATCAATGACTAAAAATATTCAACTGACCATTTTGCGTATTTTACTGACATTGACGGCAATTGATTTGGGTGCTGTTGGTTTCTTTCCCAACAATGGAAACGGACGACTTCATGAGCTGCACAATCAGGCAGCAAACTATCTTGTTTACATGATTATTATTTTGATTATCAGTATTCGCTGGCTCCTGCCAGCTATTTCCAGAGAATTTCTGGGAATCTCGTATATGATTGCAGCCGTACTGCTTATCGCCAATGTTCTGTTCAAAAATATTGGTTATCTCTCTCTGACTGCCTTCGAACTGATCGCCTTCTTTCTGGCATTCAGCTGGATTTTACTTCTGCTGCAAAATTTACAGAAACTGACAAGAAAAGTTGCACCAGTCTATGAGATCGCCTTTAATTCACAGGAAACACTTCAGGACACAACTGTGGCTGATATTGCAGAAAACAGAAAATAGTGGGTAAGATATTCTGTTGAATATCTTACCCACTAATCTTAGTATGTTTTTTTGTTTATTCAGCTGATTCAATTAAACATTTCCTGAAAGACTTATTCTGTTGTCTTTATTTTGTAGATTGTGGATGAATAGTACGCCTTCTCCGGTCTCAAAGTAATATCACCAAATTCAGAGAAATGCTCTGCCCCCGGTGCCTCCTGAGTCTCAAAAGTAATACCTCCATGATCCACCATTTTTTCGCCTTGCATTATCGGCCCTTCTCCGGAGAAGTTTGCTGTAAAAATAACGACTGCCGAACGATCCGTGAACACCTCTACTTCAATCCTATTATCGGGACTGATCAAAGTCGCATTTGGCTCTTTGCTGCTCTCTTTTTTCAAAAAGAATGGATGATCCATTCCCTTTGTTTGAATAATTTGCTGATCCTCACTGTTAAATGCTTCTACCAGCTTTTTCCCCTTTCGAAAATCAAACGCCGTTCCTTCTACAGAAACACGCTCTCCTTTAACTGTTATATCCTCGTTCACTGGAGCATATTCTTCCGCTCGAACCATTAATTCGTGGTCATCAATAACTGCGGCAGGATCTCCCAACAGATTAAAATACACATGATTAGTTGGGTTAAACAATGTTGGCTGCGTTGTTTTAGCATGATAGACAACTTCCCACTCATTTTCTTCATTCAGACTATAGGTCACTGAAACCGCCAGTTCTCCCGGAAAACCATTCTCACCAGCTGGGCTCACCAAAGAAAATGTAACAGATGCCTTTGACTCTTCTTCCTTTGTCTCAGCAAGCCATGTTTTCGCTTCAAATCCCAGTATTCCGCCATGTAACGTATGCAGCTGGTCTTCTGCCCGTTCTATTTGAACGGTTTTACCATCCATAGTAAATGTTCCATTTAGTATTCGGCCAGCTACTCGACCGATTGTTGCACCAAAATACAAATCTTTTTCTTCATATTCCTCTGCTGAATCAAAGCCCAAAACGATATTTCGTTTTTCTTCTCCTATCGGAACAAGAAGCCGAACAATCCGGGCTCCTAAATCCGTAATCTCCATAATAACACCCTTTCCATTTTCAAGAGAATAAAGTGTCGCTCCGTTGCCAAACGGTTTTTGTGTCAGTTTCATTATTCATTTCTTCCTTTCTCGACGATCTTCCGTTCTTTTACATGCATAATCTATAACAACCATTTTACATGAAATTTCTTTAAATGGCACTAAGTCAGCTGTAAAAACAGAAAAGTATCTTGTAATCTGGAAACCCCTTTCAATTTATCATTGAAATTCTTTAGTAAACGTTTTATAATATATTTACTAAATATTTTACCACGAGGTGAAAAAATGGAAAAGAGCTTAGAGAAAAAATTTAACACAATTTTTGAGACAGAGAGCAGCAGCAGCTATTTTGCACCTGGAAGAATTAATTTAATCGGTGAACACACAGATTATAATGGCGGTCATGTCTTCCCTGCTGCAATCAGTATTGGTACCTATGGAATTGCTGAAAAAAGGGACGATCGAACCGTTCGCATGTACTCTGAAAATTTCCCGGAAAAAGGAACCATCGCTTTTTCACTGGATGACCTTTCCTACAATCAAGAACACGATTGGGCAAATTACCCTAAAGGAGTGATCAAGTATTTAATTGAAGCCGGGGCAAAAATCGAATCTGGTGCAGACATTCTTTTTTATGGAACCATCCCAAATGGTGCGGGACTTTCCTCTTCGGCTTCCATTGAGCTGCTTACAGGAGTTATCTTTAACGACCTGTTCAAACTGCAGCAGGAAACACTGGACTTGGTTAAAATCGGCAAGCGAGTGGAAAATGAATTCATTGGTGTAAATTCTGGTATCATGGATCAGTTTGCCATCGGTATGGGGAAAAAGGATCACGCAATTCTGCTGGATACCAATACATTGAAGTATGAATTAGTACCAGCTGCATTCGGAGAATATACGATTGTCATCATGAATACAAATAAACGAAGAGAACTGGCTGACTCAAAATACAATGAACGACGAGCTGAATGTGAAGAAGCACTGCATCGGCTGCAGACAATACTTGAGATACAATCTTTAGGTGAGCTGACAGAAGAGCAGTTTAATCGACATCAATCTTTAATTGAATATCCTGTTCTGATAAAACGGGCACGACATGCAGTGACTGAAAATCAGCGAACATTAAAAGCAAAAGCAGCACTGCAGGCTGGAGATCTGGAAGCTTTTGGTCTGCTGCTGAATGATTCCCACCGTTCATTACAGGAAGATTATGAAGTAACTGGTATCGAGCTGGACACACTGGTTGACTTTGCACAAAAGCAGCCAAATGTTCTGGGTGCCCGGATGACAGGTGCAGGTTTTGGCGGCTGTGCTATTGCTTTAGTGAAAAAAGAGGCTGTTGAAGCCTTTAAAGAGGCTGTCAGTTCTGGATATAAAGAAGCAATTGGCTATGCAGCTGATTTCTATCCGGCAGAAATTGCCGATAGTGCCGGAAAACTGATAAAATGATCTAGAAAGTCTAAAAAATGAAGAATTGAGGAAATCAAATGACAATATTAATTTTAGGGGGAGCTGGATATATCGGTTCTCACGCAGTAGATTTATTTATTAATGAAGGACAGAAAGTCGTTGTTGTCGATAATTTGGCTACTGGTCACCGAAAAGCTGTTCATCCGGAGGCAGCCTTTTATCAGGGAGACATCAGAGATAAAGCTTTTTTACAGAGTGTCTTTCAAAATGAAAAGATCGATAGCGTTGTCCATTTTGCTGCAAGCTCTCTGGTTGGAGAATCTGTTGAAAAGCCGCTGCTTTACTTCAACAACAATGTTTATGGTATGCAGGTACTTCTGGAAACAATGGTTGAGTTTAATGTCAAATACATTGTTTTTTCCAGTACGGCAGCAACTTATGGCGAGCCTGAAGTTACACCAATCGATGAAACTACCCGGACTGATCCAAAGAATCCATACGGTGAAAGCAAGTTGATTATGGAAAAAATGATTAAATGGTGCGACAACGCCTATGGTCTGAAGTATGTGGCTCTGCGCTATTTCAATGTTGCCGGGGCAAAATCTGATGCTTCTATTGGAGAAGATCATACGCCTGAAAGTCACCTAGTTCCAATCATTCTTCAGACAGCGTTGGGACAGCGGCCGCAGCTGCAAATTTTTGGAGATGATTATGGTACACCAGACGGTACTTGTATTCGCGACTATGTTCATGTAGAAGATTTAGCTAAAGCACATCAGCTGGCTCTGAATTATCTGGAAAACGGTAAAGACAGTTCTGTCTTCAATCTTGGCAGCAACCACGGCTACTCTGTTAAGGAAATGCTGACAGCGGCAGAAAAAGTTACTGGAAAAGCAATTCCGGCGACTGTTGTACCACGCCGAGCAGGAGATCCCAGCCGTCTGGTTGCATCCAGCAAAAAAGCACAGGAAATTTTGGGGTGGCAGCCGAAATATACAGATATTAACGAAATTATTAAAACGGCTTGGGAGTGGCATCACAGTCATCCTAATGGATATCAGGATTAGGAGGAAAAAGAGTGTTAGTGAGTCAGACTGTTACAGATTTTACAACACTTGTTATCCAATCCGGAGAATGGGAAGAAATAGACCGCCTCTATTTGGAAAACAGAGTTTTATGCTTAATCGGTGAAGAAATGATGGAGAACACCCCTGTCAGAAACGTTGAACAATCTGCTTTGGAGCTGGTTGAGCTGCTGCTTGCCAAAGCTCAGGAGAACCAGGTAATTGGGGATTTACAGGCAGAAACAGATATTCTGGAAGCTCAGCTGATGGATTTGCTGACGCCCTCCCCCTCTGCTGTAAATAAATTTTTTTCAACCTTGTATGACGAATCACCCGAAAAAGCAACAAGCTATTTTTACAGGCTTTGTCAGGAAAACAACTACATTAAAACAAAAGCGATTGCTCAAAACCTTTATTTCCCTGTTGAGACAGATTACGGTACTTTGGAAATTACAATCAATCTTTCCAAGCCCGAAAAAGATCCTAAGCAGATTGAAGCGGAAAGAAATGCGCCAAGCATTGCCTTTCCAAAATGTATGCTGTGTATGGAAAATGAAGGCTATCAGGGCAGACTGAATTACCCTGCCCGCACCAACCATCGGATTATTCGAATGGATATTGCCGACGAAAAATGGGGCTTTCAGTATTCACCCTATGCATATTATAACGAACACTCGATTATTCTGTCGGAAGAGCATCGACCAATGCTCATCAATGAAAAAACATTTCAGCGGCTGTTAAACATCACAGAGGTACTGCCTCACTATTTTGTTGGCTCAAATGCCGACTTGCCAATTGTCGGCGGCTCTATTCTGTCACACGACCATTATCAGGCAGGCCGTCACACATTTCCAATGGCCAAAGCCTCTGTTGAACAGAAATTTATAGTTCCCGGATTCGAGCAAATCCATGCTGGAATCGTAAAGTGGCCAATGTCTGTTATTCGACTAAGCAGCCGCTCGCAGGAAGACCTGATTCAAGCCTCTGTTATGATTTTAGAAAAATGGAGAAGTTATTCTGATCCGACAGTAAGGGTCTCAGCTTATTCAGAAGACGGAACTCCGCATCATACTATCACACCAATTGCACGACGTAATGGAGAGCTGTTCGAGCTTGATCTGGTTTTGAGAGATAATAATACGTCAGAGGATCATCCGGATGGTATTTTCCATCCTCATAAAAATGTGCAGCATATCAAAAAAGAAAATATTGGTTTAATCGAAGTAATGGGACTGGCCATTCTTCCTCCCCGTCTGGCAGATGAAATAAAAGAGGTTGAAAACTATTTACTGAATAAACCAAATATAATCAATGATCGACATTTGGATTGGGCAAATCAGCTGAAGGAGCAAAATTTCACTGCTGAAACCGTTCGCTCTGTTATCGAAAACTCTATCGGACATATTTTTGAGCAAGTACTAATTGACGCTGGGGTTTTTAAAAGAGATACGGAAGGTCAGGAAGCCTTTCAGCGATTCATTAATTATTTATAAAGAGAGGTTGATACGATGGCTACAATTAAAGATATTGCACAGCTTGCCGGAGTATCTCCAGCAACTGTTTCCAGAGTATTGAATTACGATGCCGAACTCTCTGTTGCACTGGAAACCAAGAAAAAAATTTTTGAAGCAGCGGAAGAATTGAACTATACCAAGTATAAAAAGAATCAGCGGGCAAGCAGTCAAACAGTTCGCTTAATTCAATGGTTCAGTGATCAGGAAGAACTGGAAGATATCTATTATCTTTCTATACGACTGGGAATCGAGAAGAGAGCAGAAGAAGCGAACGTTCAGCTAATCAAGGAATCCTTCGACACATTATCTGAACGAACTGCCGATGGGACGATTGCTCTTGGAAAATTTGATAACGATCAGATTAAGGAACTGGCTTCGCTGGATGGTGAACTGCTATTTGTCGACTTTGACGGAATCACCTATGGTCACAATTCAATTGTTGTCGATTTTTCTCAGGGAATGGACTTGGTATTCAACCACTTTATGAAGGCAGGGTATAAAAAAATTGGTTGTTTGACAGGTGTTGAATTCACAAAAGGCAACAAAACGCGTGTTGAAGATCCCCGCTTCCAGTATTTGAAATCAAAGCTTGAAGCAGCAGAATTATTTGATGAGCAACTGATTATCTCTGCAGATTTTTCTTTGGATGATGGATATAGACAAACTAAAAAATTTTTGGAGACACATTCTGAATATCCGGAAGCTTTGTTTGCCTCAAGTGATGCATTGGCAATCGGTGCTTTAAAAGCCTTTCAGGAAGCAGGTTTGCGCATTCCAGAAGAAATCTCTGTTATTGGATTTAATGATGTCAGTGTAGCGAAATATGTTTCACCTGCATTGACAACTGTAAAGGTTTATACAGAATGGATGGGTGAACTGGCCATTGAAACAATGGATCAGCTGATTCGGGAACGTGCTCCTGTTCCAAGAAAGATCACTGTTGGAACTGAGCTGATTGTTCGCCAGTCCAGCTGATTCACTTTAAAGACGAATAGCTGAAAGAAACGCTCTAATGAAATATCCACCTGTAATACCAGAACCAAAAATCTGATATTACAGGTGGATTATTTTTATCGCTGTTTAGGACCTGTCTGAAAACTCTAGCGGCAACTATTTTCGAAAAAATGGACAGAGACTACTTTCCATTTAAAAAAGGATGCTGTCCCGTTCTTCGTATTGGCAACGCAGACCATTCTACTAGATGCTCCTACATTAAAGAAAATTCTTGTATCTACAAGTCTCACTACACTGCACTTCGTTTCGATCTCATCAATTTCTAAATGGCAGAGCCATTAAGAATTGAAGGACCTTGTTCGATTCTCGATACAAACATGTCTATTTGGAAAAGCGTTGGTAAAACCCATTTCCTCCATTGTTTTCTGATTCACTCTAGTTTCATAGAAAGAGCGAATCAAAGAACTGTTCTTATTTGGTCCTGTCGTTCATTCCTCTGGAACCGCTGCGATTGATTTATCAAAGCAAGTCTTTTCATACGATCAGTAATAGCAAAAGCACTTATACAGTCTAAAACTACGACCAGTAACCGCAGGAGCACTTACACAGCCTGAAACTGCGACGAGTAACCGCAGGAGCACTTACACAGCCTGAAACTGCGAACAGTAACCGCAGGAGCACTTACACAGCCTGAAACTGCGAACAGTAACCGCAGGAGCACTTACACAGCCTGAAACTGCGACCTGTAACCGCAGGAGCACTTACACAGCCTGAAACTGCGACCTGTAACCGCAGGAGCACTTACACAGCCTGAAACTGCGACGAGTAACCGCAGGAGCACTTACACAGCCTGAAACTGCGACGAGTAACCGCAGGAGCATATACTGCATACTACTACTTGGCTCTTGAAGCTCTGTGCTTCTACAATCTCCTTTTCAAGTCCTTCTTGTACGCTTTCATACACCTTTATTGATAGGCTAGGTCTCTTGATGAATTAGTCATTTTCAAAAACTTCTTTACCCACTAAATGACTGTAATATTCCAACCATCTTTTTGAAGTATGCTCTTCAGAATAATACGCTGCTGCTTCTTTGGACCTCACTCTGTACTCTTCCAGCTTTTCCGGATTCCCAGCGTACTCTTTCAGCAATTGATCCATTTGTTCTGCATCTTCCGCTTTCAGATACGAATCACCTAAAATGCCTGTATATAAATCTAAATGCCTCAGCATAACCGGCGTTTCACAGTTAAATGCTTCCAAAATACTTACAGGAAACAGCTCACTGAATGATGGAAGCAGAAATACATTCGCAATATTGTAATAGCCGACAATCTCTTCCCGATCAATGATTCCTGTAAATAAAAGATTGGCAGGGGGATTATCATAAATTTCCTTGTATTCATCATAGCCATCAGTAATTTTTCCAAATGAGAAGCCGCCAGCCCAGATAAACTGAATATCCGGATTCCGTTTAGCCAGTTCAATAAAATCGTCTACACCTTTTCGCTTCTGAATTTGTCCGACACCTAATACCACAAATTTTTCTTCCTCAATCAGTTTATCTCGTCTAAATGCCTGCTTATCCGTATCACTCATTTTGAAAAAGACATCGGTGCTGACAAAATTTGGGATATACGCTACTTTTTCCCGTGACACCCCTAATGCTTCCAGTTTGTTGATAAAATCAGGATTAACAACTACCAACTGATCCATACGCTTGTAAAAGGACATCAGGTATTTATCAAAAACCGCTTTAAACGGTTTGGCCAAAGTGATACTTCCTTCTAGGGTTTCAGGTAAAAAGTGAACATATCCCACTCTGACTCCCCGTGATTTTTTGAAAAAAGTTGAGAAATAGAACGTTGGATTTATTGTATGATAATGTGAAATATCTGATTTTCCATACGTATTTACCTTTATTTCCAGCGTATCGCTGAAATTCTTCTTTAACGTTTTCATTAATTCCGAGTAGGCACTTCCCACTCCCTGACCACTAACTTTTTCTGCCTGCGAGAACATTGTAATTTTTATCATAAGCACTTTTCACCATAATCTTTTTCTAAATTTATTTACTATTTTACTATCTCTAAAGTAAGCGGAAATCTTCTGCCTTGCAGCAGTCAATTTCAAATTTCCTTCCTTACTTTTTCCGTTTCTATATGTCCCAATCAGTCAAATCAGCATTTATATTGCGGGTAGCATACAAACTTTAACGTTCGTTATCCAGTTTACTATCTCTTTCGTTTTTTGTAAAATTATCTCATTATTAATTCTATACCGATCAAAATAAGTTCCTTCTGACTGAGGGATTGGATAGACCTTTTCACCATTTACTATTGACTCTATCCTATTAAAAAATATTTGTCTATGGATATTCTTCTTTCTTAATAACTACAGTGAAAAATCAGTCTTTAGACTGACAAAATACTGAATAAAAAATCGAAATGAAATAAAAAATAACACCTAAAATATCAAACAGATATCTTAAAAATACTCTTTTATATAAAAAACAGGTGCAGATTATTCCAAAGATTTTCTTGTTGTTTTCATCAAGGTATATCCCAAAAAAGCAATTTCTATCACCCGCAAGTATTTACCTCTGTCCAAGCCCCTTCTCTTTTCTTTCAAAATAAATAAAAAAAGAACCTGAGATTGTCTCTATTCAGGCTCTATAATAAAGACAGCTTCTCCGTTCAAGAGAAACTGTCTTTAAAAATTCCATTTTTATGCTGAACGTCCAACAATTACACTACCGCTATAGCCAAATCCAACACGAGTAATGCTTGGATTCAATTCCCAGTCGCGGTGTCCGCTTCCTGTTGAAGTCGTCATGTTTGTTTCATAATACCAGGCATTAATTACTGCTGAACCTGGTGCAAACATAATAGCGATTACTTCATAGCCATTTGACCAGTGATCTGAAGGAATTTGGAAACCAGATCCTTCAACTAATGCCGCACGAGCTGTTGCTGTTGCTGCAAGACCAGCATCCCAACTTACAGGGTTCAATCCATGTGAGCTGCGCAATGCATTCAATGCTGCCAATGTCGGATCAGAAGAGTTTGAGACTGTACCGCCGCCGGAATTATTATTACCGGTATTTCCTGTTCCTGAATTTGATGATCCGCTGTTTCCTGAACTGCTTCCAGTATTTGGCGCTTGCGCTTGCGTTGTTCCGCTGTCCTGACTGGTTTGAGTTGCTGAAGTAGCTGTACTTGATTCTGTTGTTTTGGCAGAAGCTGCTGCTTTTTGTTCTTCAACTGCCAGAGCTGCTGCTTCGGCATCTTTTTTCGCTTGTTCTTCAGCTGCTTGTTTCTCAGCTGCAACACGAGCTTGTTCTGCTTCTGCTGCTGCTTTTTGTTCTACCAATGCTGATTTTGAACTCTCAGCTGATGCTTGTTCCAATTCCAAAGAAGACTTCAAAACGTTTAAATCTGCTTGCTTTACAACAATATCTTCTTTTTTGACTTCTAATTCAGCTTTTGTTTCTTCAATTTGAGCTAGTTTCTTTTCATTCTCATCTTGTTTTGCAACAACTGCTTCTTTATCTGCTTTTTGTTGTGTTACCAAGTCATTATTGGCGCTGACAATTGTTGAAATTGCCTGAATACGGCTGATTGCATCTGTAAATGAGCTTGCATTCAAAACAGCATCCATCATTGTTGTACTTTGACCATTGACCTGTACATCACGAGCCTGATTTTTGATTGCTTCTTCGCGCTTTTCAATGCGAACCTTTAACTCTTCAATTTCAGTTTTCAGCTGTTGTGTTTTATTTTCAAGCTCCAACTGTTGTTGTCTCAGCTCAGTACCTTCTTCAATAATAGCTGAAATATCAGATTCTAAGGAAGCAATCTGAGAAGCAACTGTTCCCTGCTGCTCCTTAAGGTTGGAAATTTCACTGTCTTTTTGCTGTATTTTTTCATCAAAGTTATCTGCTAAAGTAATACTGGGAGCTGCTATCGTACTAAGTGTCAGTGAACACAATAATAATGATGCAAATATACGTTTCTTCACTCTTAATTCCTCCGACGGATTCTCACCAATTAATTTTTTTAAATTTAATCCTCAATTGCAACACGTAAATTCTAACATAACCATGTGTCAATTTAGAAATATTAACATTACAAGAATATTTCAACTTATATCAAACATTACTTTAATATCTTATTATCCCCGTTTTTAAGTACTATATGAAGAAAATTTGAGAGGTTTGTCTGTTTAACAAGATGAAATTTTTTTCGTACTTTCTAAGACTATCACAAACCTGCTATTTTTGTAAATTCATAATCATACTAAAATAAACGGACCTTAGCAGGCAACTCAAAAGAATCTATGAAAAACTTACTAATTAAATAACTGATCCACCTGACAACGACTCACCATCATTGAATGTTCTGATAGTAAAAAATACAAAAAAAAGCGCCATAACAACTATTTAAGCTCAACACTGCTCATTGCAAATTTTTACTTCGCTAACTAATATAACACAATCAAGCCATTGCAAAGCAAGAGAATGAGAACAGTTTGTGAATACTTGTATATCAAGTATTTGTAAGGCTCCCTTAGCAAGTGGGAACATTTTCCTGAAAAAACAGTAGCTTATAAAAAGCAACTAATCTATCTCGGTTAAACCTGTATTGCATAATTAAATGAACAAATTTCCTATATGTAAACTATCATCCAAGTACTTCCTAGAGAGCAGGCGGCCCAATCGAACTGCTCTTCTTTTTTTACAATGCAACAAGATAGAGACTAAAAAAATAATAAGGAATAGAAGAAATAAATCCTCGGTAACTGCATATTTTAAAGGAGCTGCTCTCACAGAAAATATAACTGAAGGTTGCCAGAACTATTTCTCCTTCTTGCTATACTATAAACTAAACCATATACAAGCTGGAGAAGGAGACTGTGACAAACACTCATTTCACCGACAGGGACCTTCTATTTTATCTGAGCGGCAGGAGCTTCAATCATTATAGATACAGCAGAAAAAACACTGCTTTCTTTGACAAACAAAGAAATATATCCAGCATTAGTTGAGAGAGCAATTGACCCACAGCTTTTTAATTCTGTCTCTTTCTCTTCTTACAAAATGAAAATTATTGTCTCAACACAACTATGCAAAATAAAAAATACTCACAATTGAAAAATTGCTGAGACAGTCGTTAATTTCGAGAGATACAAGCCAGACAATGTATCATTTTGCATCAGGTCAAAACTCAGTCTTCCATAATTAGTATTAATTCATAAACAATTCTTAAATTAGTTAACAGCAAACTTGTACTCACCGTTTTATCGAAACCGCTTTTGAAAAGCGATTGAAGTAAAGAGGATTTTCGTAATCTGAATTTTGAGAATACACGGCTTATCAACAATATACAGTTTATTTTTAGTAAAAAGTAGGCACTGACTCAGCAGATGCTGACATTTCAAGCAGCGGCAGTTAAAAACAAAAAAATGTCTTAGTTTCCTTTTTAACTAGGAAGTCATTCAGAAGAACAGGAATATTTCTTTTTCTTTAAATGCAAAGTTTCCTCTTTTAAAATACGAACTTATGTTTTATAGTAGAGGAAAAACTTAAAGGAATTTGAAATGAAAACTTCATTAACTATACAGATGGAAGAAGCTCTTTATTATTATTGCCGTGAAAATGGCGATATTGTCATAGAGGAAGTCAATATGCCGGAGGATCATGGCGTCGTTGATACGCTCAGCTGTCGTTTGATTTCAGAAAATCAGTTTGAGTGGCGCTGCTATGAACTTAAGATAAGTAAAGCGGACTTTCGTTCAAAAGCTAAGCTTTCTTTTGTGGGACACTATAATTATTTTGTCCTGCCGGAAGCTCTTTATGAAAAAGTAAAAGATGACATTCCCGGACATATTGGGGCGATGGTTTACCACTCCTATCTGCCAGCTGAAAATCTGACACTCCCAGGCTATTTTACTATTGAAAAAAAACCACAAAAGCAAAAACTTCTAGTCAACGAACAGACCTTGCTCTTCCGACTAATCGGTGCTCAGGCAAGAGAAGTAGGAAAAGCCAAACAGACAGCACGGGGGCTAAGGGTCTTTTCAACAGATCAGCTCTATAAAGAATTAAAGAAAAGACAGCCGGATTATGATTTGTTTGGCGGCGGAGTTAATTTCTATGATCGCTTCGTAGAAGATATTCAAAATCAGGCAATTGAAGCTTTAAAAAGCGAACTAGAAGCAACTCGTGAAGCCTACTTTGAACTGGAACAACGATTTTTGGAGGGAGACTAATGTATTATCCCTATTTTCGCGGCAAGCAATTTGATCTA
Source organism: Enterococcus sp. CWB-B31 (assembly GCF_020567645.1). NCBI lineage: Bacteria > Bacillati > Bacillota > Bacilli > Lactobacillales > Enterococcaceae > Enterococcus > Enterococcus sp. CWB-B31. The sequence continues at coordinate 2,331 of NZ_JAJDJW010000001.1, read as the reverse complement.
TTTGCACTGACTGCACTCCTTGAAAAGGAGCGTTTATCCAGAAACATTCTGCCGATTATCGAACCTGTTAAAAATTCCAATGCTTTAAAAAAACTTTTATCAGAATCCCAAAAAAAACAACATCCCTTCTATCTAATCCAAAACCCTCAGTCCGGTGATTTCCTGACTGCTGAAGGGGTAGATTTTTTAAATTCGCTACCCTCTGCCAATGCATTGATTATTAAACAGCCGATTGAAACACTTGATGAAACACCTAAGCTATTAATCGTAAATGAATCTACTCCGATATTGGAGAGTGACTGGCTGAACAATCAGACAGCTGTACTTTTACCAGAGGAATTTCGATTGCTCCAAAAGATAAAAGGTCCTAAAATTCTGTCTCAGGATGTGTTTACACGACTGCCTAAAACTATATTCTACCAGGAAGTACCGGATGAACTCTTTTCAACTACCCATCTGTCCTATAAAAAACGTGGATTTGTTGGATTTAGTGATTTTTCGATTGACAGCCGTATCTATTATGAAGGTGGTTATCCATCCCCAATATTGAGTCTGCATCTTGTCTATTTCGAAGGAAGAGTACTTCGGATACATCATTTTCTTTCCAGCGAAGAAGCCCCTTCTCAACAAGACAAATTTTTTGAACTGATGAACGAAGTTACTGACTGGTTGAAGAAATTGTGCGGGGATACACCAACTTTAGGAATTCAACTGTTGATCGATTCAGTAAACATACAGAAGTTTCCCGGAATGGGCGTGATGCGTAAAGCAGCAGTCATGCATCATTTAGAGCTGATGTCCAGATATCTGGATAATCAGTTTTTGGATTGAGGCTGTTAGAATTGCTGATAAATCAGATAAATTTTTTGTAAATTAACCACTTATTCATTCTTCTATCCTATTGAACAACAAACTGCAAAAAGAAAGTGAATAGAGTAAAAATAAAAAAGTAATTATTACTAATACCGGTGGAGGTATCGGCAGTGTCATTCTAACCAGATGTCTAAAAGAAAAATATTATCTCATTGAGACAGCTCTTAGTCATGGTAGTCTGACTAAATCTATGTATTGGTGATTCTCCTGCCTCAAATGTAGAAACTCTTTGATACGAAAAGTATTAAACACGCGATTTAAGTGTTGGACAATATGAGAACGATCAATGATAAACTTCGCTTTGGAGAAGACTTGTGGAATTAATTGAAAATAGTGGATATTCATATCTGTGACTAGAACACGTACCTTCTCTGAATCGGGACATTTCTTAAATCAATGGATGAGGTTCTTCGATTTCCAGGAAGGAAGCAGATCAACTAATTCTTCCTCCGGTTTCTCCATTGATACAGATAGATCTCATGTTATCTTCAAGGAAAGTATAGGTACAAAATCCATCCAACATCAACACGGAAGGTAAACAGGTTCATTTTCATATAAGGAGATACACTTCTGTACTTTTAAGAACACGGCTGACTGTATAATGGACACCTTAACAGAGAGAAGTGATCAGATGAAGAGAAATTTTCTCTTTTAATAACACAGCAATCTTCCCAGAAAAATGCTTAGCAATACAGCAATGAGAAGCAACAAAATAAGATTGAGACATCTAATGACAGGTATAAGCCAAACAAAAATAACACTGTTTGGCCAGTTCCATGACAAGAGGTAAATAATTAAAGGAATCAAAGCGAATTCTAGTAACCTTTATTCCGTTCTAACTGGTTGTAAAGGGCTCCTCTGAACAGGCACAATGAGGAACAGAGAACTTAAACTGGCATAGATGATCAGTTCCAATTTATTATAGAGCAAAAAAAGACAGAAGAACTGAGATTTTATTCTCAGTCCTGCTGTCTGCTTCCCCTTTAAAATATATGTTTGTACTTAAATCATGGAATCCAATGTTCCTGACTGTCAATCGTTTCATCCCTTGACAGTGCTTCTCCATTATCGTCAAAGCTGCCACCCATATTCATACTGCCAACAACGATTTTGCTGACAACTTTGTTTTTCATTGTGACTTCGATAATCTTCCCCACAGTCACATTGTCCAGTTCAATAAAAACTTCCTTGTACATTTTTTATTGTTAACAGATTTAAATCCAAATTCAGAAGGCCGTCAAGTCATTCAAAGGCAATAAGCGCATACGAACAACCCCTATCACCTGCTCCTTGTCGATCAGTCCATAATCTCGACTGTCATACCCATATTCTCTATTGTCTCCTAAAACCAAATAACAATTCTTGGGGATGACCGCTTCCCGGCTGATATCATACTGATCAAAATCAGCCGTGTACTGTCCCCCATTTTTTTGGGCTTCATTGATTTCATCAATGATA